>JAKEGN010000407.1 GCA_022615525.1 Woeseiaceae bacterium | reverse complement strand
GTCATTGCGGCAGGCGGTCATCCCGGGGCCGGCACGACGCCAGGCGACTATGTCGTGGCGTTCTCGCTGCCGGACTGAAGCCGGCTATCGCTCGCGTCCGGCAACGAAAGGCAATACCGCGTGCTTGTTGGTTGATTCCGCCACCGCGTCGCACCAGCCCAGGAAATCCTTCTCGGCCATCGGTTTCCCGAGGAAAAAGCCTTGTGCAAGATCGCAACCGAACTCGTTCACCAGCAGCAGCTGCTGTTCGGTCTCGATGCCCTCGGCAATGACCTGCAGCTGCATTGCCTTGCCCAGCGCGACGATGGCCTGCACGACGCGTTCGTTGGTCTTCGATTCCGTCAGGCGCTCGATGAAGGACTGGTCGATTTTCAATGTGTGCACCGGCAACTCGGCGAGGTAACTCAGGCTCGAATAACCCGTGCCGAAATCGTCGATATGAACGCCGACGCCGAAACGCGACAGGTCGTGCAACACCGGGCGGGCAATGGTGAGGTCCTCCAGCAGGACGGTCTCGGTCAGTTCCAGGTTGATCAGCTTGCGATCGACTTCGTTTTCCTCGAGTACCTTTTGGATCAGGCTCACCAGGTCATGGTTTCTCAATTGATGCGGTGACAGGTTGACGCTGACCGGGATATTCCACTGGCACTCGTCGTGCCAGCGACGCACCGATTCGCAAACACGCCGCAGGACCGCCTCGAACAGGACATCGGAAATGCCCATATCCTCGCTCAGTGGAATGAATTCCGCCGGCAGCAGTATGGTGCCGTCAGGGCGTCGCCACCGCGCAAGTGCCTCGGCACCGGCCAGCCTGCCGGTCTTCAGGCACAACTGCGGCTGAAAATGAGCGATGATCTCCTTGTGCTCGATGGCCTGGCGCAATTCCGTTTCCAGTTCGAACCGGTGACGCGCACTGATCAACATCTCGTTGTGGTAGTAGGTGATGCCGTTGTCGGGCCTGCGCATGGAACGGTGCAGGGCGGCTTCCGCGCAACGGAAAACGGTTTTGGCGTTCTCGCCGTGCGTCGGGTACCAGGCCGCGCCGAGGGCGGCCTTCAGGAACAGGTCGCGACCATTGATCAGGAAAGGCTCCTCCACCGTGGTCTTGATGCGCTCCACCAGCTCCTGCAACGAAGCATGGTCCTTGACTTGCGGGATGAGGCATGCAAACTCGTCAGCGCCGAAACGACTGACCGTTACTCCGGTGTCGGAGCCGTGATCGTCAAAGGTCCGAGACAGCCTGCGCCCGATGGCCTTGAGCAGCTCTGTTCCGGAGTCATAGCCCATCGTTTCGTTGAGAAAGCTGAATCGCTCGATATCGAGCAGTACCAGCAGCGTCTCCCGGCCGGAGCCATTGCCCTCATGAATGACGCGGTCGAACTCGTCCGTCAGCCTGAGCCTGTTCGGCAAGCCGGTCACAGGATCGAAATAAGCCAGCTTGTGCAGGGCTTCCGTACGCTCCCAGACACGCTGTTCCAGCACGTCGTTCGCATGCCGCAATGCCAGGTCGGCGTGCCATTTTCCACACAGTGCTGCCGCGAGCTGCCGGCACTCCACCGCGTGAAACGGCTTTTTGAAAAAGAATATGCGATCGGCCGGTGGAATCTCCTTGCCCAGGTTCTCCGGTTCGGGGCTCAGGGAGCCCGTGACGATGACAATGTTTACGTTGGCGTCCAGCGCGCGGATGCGCCTCGCCGCTTCGATACCGTCCATGCCCGGAGGCATGCGGATATCGAGAAAGACTATGGAGTACGGTTTGCCGGCGCGAACGGCTTCTTCGACGGCTGCCACGGCTGCCTCGCCGCGATTTCGCGAATGCACTTCGAATCTTGCGGCGCCCCGCTCATCGGCATCGTCGCCGAACAGGACCTTTTCCAGGTCGCTGAGCGTCGTCGTTGCATTCGCGGGCTCGAAATCCTCACCAAGGCAGCGCAGATATTCACTAATCAGCTGCACATCGTCATCGACGACGAGCACACGATTGCTGGATGTTTCGTCCGGGGTCACGATTCTCCGCCTAGTGTGAACGGACCATCTGGACGACGTCTTCGGCAAGCCGCATGAACGAGATCGGCTTGTTGAAATAATGCAGCTTCATTGGCGGCGGCACGCGCCGTTCAAGCTCCTCGCGCGGGACATCGGAAAAGCCGGTCACAAAGACGATCTCGATATTCGGGTCCAGCTTGCGAATCTGGCTGCCAGCTTCGACGCCGTCGATCCCGGGTGGCATGCGCACGTCCAGTATGACGACATCGAAAGGTTGGCCGTTGCGCGCCGCCTCCGTGGCGCATTTGATCGCGTCGTCTCCCTGGCTGCAGGCAACCACTTCGAAATGCGGTTCGTCGACGATATCCATTGCCGGATCGAAGAGCTCCGCCGACAGCAGGTCCAGCGCTTTCATGTAGTCAGTCGATTCCGACTTGCTGAAGGCCTCGCGATAACAGGCGAGGATGTGCTCGTCGTCATCGGCAATCAGGATCCGGATACTGTTTTCATCAACACGATCGTTCACTGTCAGCCTCCCTGTGCCGCCGGCAACAGGACGTGAAATTCGGCGCCCGGGCCGGGCCCTGTGCTCTCAGCGACGATGCGTCCGCCCATGCCCGCCAGGGCATTTGC
>JAKEGN010000406.1 GCA_022615525.1 Woeseiaceae bacterium | reverse complement strand
GGACCGCAGACGACATGCTCGGCTACTTTCGCACCTGGTCTGCGTCCCAGCGCTATCTGCGCGAACGACATGCCGATCCGGTAGCCACCATAGAATCGGCACTACGCCTTGCGTGGGGCCCGCAGCGTCGCGAGGTTCGCTGGCCGCTGAACTTGCGGCTCGGCCGCAAATAGAGTCTTGGCGCGAATTCTGAGAGAATCAGCCGCCAGCGACCGGAGGCCGCCGCCCCTTTGAATCGATTCCGCGCCATCACGATCCTGAACCTCGCCGTTCTTCTCACGGCAGGCTGCAGCATCTTCCAGGATTTCGTTTACGAAACCGACGAAGCGGCCGTCGTACTACTGCCTCTCACCGAAAGGCCGCAGCTGGATCCGATCAGCCGCAACTACTTCATACTCGAATCCCCGGATCAAAACGTGGTCGGCGAACCGCAGATCGTGTTCAGCCGTGAAACCGACACGTTTTCGGACCTGGCGCGGGAATACGGGCTTGGTTACGACGAATTGGTCGAGGCGAACCCGGGGATCGACCCGTGGCTGCCCGGCGTGAACACGCCGATATTGCTGCCCACTCAGTACGTCCTGCCAGACGTACCACGACAGGGCATTGTCCTGAACATTGCATCCAAGCGCCTCTTTTACTTTCCGGCTGTCAGAGCAGGGGAGCCGGTACAGGTCATGACCTTTCCGATAGGCATCGGGCGGGTAGGCTGGGAAACACCGCTGGGCGAAGCCAAAGTCGTCTCCAGGGCGACGGATCCGACCTGGTTCGTGCCGCTCTCGGTACGACAAGAGCATGCGGAGTCCGGTGATCCCTTGCCGGCCGTGGTGCCGCCGGGGCCGGACAATCCGCTCGGCCGACACGTGTTGAAACTCGACAAGCCGGGTTACCTGTTGCACGGGACCAACCAACCGTACGGCGTCGGCATGCGGGTCAGCCACGGCTGCGTGCGACTGTATCCCGAGAACATCGAATTGTTGTATTCGCTGGTTGCCATAGGCGAGAAGGTCAACATCATCAACGAGCCATTTTTGGCAGGCTGGCGGAACGGCGAACTGTTTTTCGAGGCTCACCGGCCGCTCGAGGACGATGCTGTTTCGCCCGAGCAGCATCTGCGAACGATCTTCGACAGGTTTCGCAACCAGTCCGGCGCCTTTGCCGAACAGGAAGAAATGGATCACGCCAAAGCCATTGCCAGCGGGTCGCTCGGCGTGCCGGTACGTGTGCTGGCCGGCGACGCGCAGGAAGTCTTCGAACGGGCTCGCGTCGTGAAGAATACCGTGACCATCGATCCGGACGCGCCGACCCTGGTGGAAGTGCGGGAATTGCTCGAGGAAGTGCAGGACGAGCTGGCGGCCCCCGAGGTAATTTCCAGTGACTGACGCAAAGAGCGCAGGCACGGGAACCAGATTCCCGAGTCCGGCACCTCATTCGCAGGTCCGCGGTCGCGACCGGGGCAAGTCGAGCAAGAGGCGGTTCGAGGATGGATCGTATTTTCTGCAGCGGTTCCTGCAGAGCCCGAAGCATATTGCCTCGGTCTGGCCCAGCTCGCGTTTTCTCGCTGACCAGATGTTTCGCGATCTGAGCCTGACCAGCGGCGATGTCGTCATCGAGTATGGTCCCGGCACAGGTGCGTTTACGCAGTGCGTCGAGCGATTGCGCAATGATGGAACCATCCTGCGCTACCTTGGTGTCGAGAGGGACCCGGGGATGTATCAATACCTGACGCGCCGCTTCCCGGACCTTGAGTTCGTGCTGGGTGATGCACTCGACGTGCTCGATTTCTGCAAGGCCAGAGGATTACCGGCCGCAACCGCGGTGATCTCGGGCCTGCCGCTGGTGCTGATGAATCATCGCACCATGTACGGCATATTCGCGGCGACCCGGGATTGCCTGCGCGCCGATGGCATGTTCCGCACTTTCAGCTACATTCACTCCTATCCCAGCCGCCGCGCCGCCGAGCTTCGCGACCTTATGCGGCAATGTTTCGAGGAATACGAACTGAGCCGGCCGGTCGTAAGGAACCTGCCGCCGGCGTTCACGCTGACCGGGCGTTCACCGAGACTTGCGCCCCTGTATCAGTCGAAGTAGCTGCGAAATTCCTGCGGAATGCCCGCAAGGGCGGTGCCGGGCTCAAACGCCCGCGACAGCTCCGCCGAATTCCAGGTACTCCAGAACAGGCATTCGCCGGCAGTCGTGCTGTCATTCAGTAATGCCGCCATGGCTTTGCCGGTGTAGGTCGATTCCAGCTTTAGGTCGAGCTGTTCAGCGGCGAGCCGGATCGCACCGGCGGTTTTCTCGTCGCTCCTGGCGTAGCCGCCCGCAAAAAAATCATGCCGTAACCGGATTCGGGCGCGCTCTGCCAGGTCCGCGGGTACCGACCTGTCCAGGCGATGCATCATTGCGGCCGTCTTGCGTAGCAGGCGTTGCAGTACCAGTTCGTTGGAAATTGCCGTGTCGGACACGCGAACGGCCTGTATTTCGCTGCGCATGCCTGCCAGCGCCAGGCCGAGCGCGAGTCCCGCTGCCGTTCCCATGGTTCCGGTTGCAACGTAGATGCGAGCCGGCTGGGGAATCTCGCCGGCGCTGATCTGCGTCGCCAGTTCGATGCCGGCATTGACGAACCCCAGCGTACCGACCCAGGACGAACCGCCGATCGGTATGACCCACGCATCGCGGTCCCAAAGGTACCTGCGGAGCGTGTTTATCCGCGCGCTGTAACTTCCACCGTAGCGCACGATCTCGGTGCCCAGGCGCGCGTGCATGCACAACGCCGGTACGATGGTCGGCACCTTCGCCTGGTGAGCGAGGAAGCAGGTGCACTCGAATCCGAGTTGCCTGGCGTAGATCGCCGTTGCGAGCGCATGGTTCGATCCGACGGTGCCGAAGGTTGCGAAGCGCTTGATCGCGTGGCTGGTCCGCGGACTCAACAGGTACTCGAGTTTTCGCACTTTGTTGCCGCCGTAAACTGCAGAGGAGAGATCGTCGCGCTTGATGGAGATGTCGAACGCGCACCCGGCCTGCTGGATTCGGGAGCGCTGGACCGGTGTCGGCAGATTCGCGAGGCTGGTGCGCCCGACAGCCTTCCCGAGAGCCGGAAACATCGCGTCGAGATAATTGACATCTGACATAAGGTTCAGCTCGTGCCATTGCGGACGGGCAGGCGGCGATACGCGACTCCGCGATAGTAATCCAACAATAGCATCCCGGCAGCACAGTCATTAGAATGCTCCCTGAATTATCTGACACCCAATCGTGGAGAGTGATTTGTCAGATGCTATGGACCGTGGCATTACGGTCACCGAGATTGCGCCGATGGATCAACCCATCGACGCAAATACAGAAACCACAGCCGCATTCGTTGGTCGTGCTCTCCGAGGCCCCCTCAATACTCCCGTACTGATCGACAACTTCGCGATGTTCCGGCGACAGTTCGGCGGTACCTGGCGGCACAGCAGCCTCGGTCCCGCAGTACAACAGTTCTTCGATCACGGCGGCAAGAAGCTCTACATCGTGCGAGTCGCG
>JAKEGN010000405.1 GCA_022615525.1 Woeseiaceae bacterium | reverse complement strand
GCCAATACCATCATTCGCGCGCCGTTCGATGGCCGTATCGGCTTGCGACGCGTCAGTCCCGGCAGCTACGTCGATCCCTCGACGGTCATCACGACACTCGATGACACCGACACCATCAAGCTCGACTTCTCCATACCCGAGACGTTTCTCGCGGTCGTTACGGAAGGTATGAACATAGTCGCCCGCAGCCTCGTGTATCCCGACGAGCTGTTCGTCGGGCGCGTTGCGAGCATCGATACGAGACTGGACCCGGTCGCTCGCTCGGTCCAGGTGCGTGCGACCCTGCCGAACCCCGCAGGGTACCTGAAGCCGGGAATGTTCCTCACCGTCAACCTGCAACGGGACCGCGGACCGGTGCTGGTAGCACCCGAAGCCGCCATCGTGCCGGAACGCGGTTTGCAGTACGTCTATCGCGTCGTCGATGGCAAGGCCGTGCAACAGGAGGTCACGCTCGGCCGCCGTGCACCGGGGCTGGTTGAGATCGTCGCCGGCGCGTCGGCAGGCGATCTGCTCATAACGGAGGGGATGCACAAACTGCGGGACGGGATGGACATTGAAGTCGTCGAAAAACCGTCGCCTGGGGATCAATCACAGCTCGCCGACGGCAAGCTATAGAGAAATCAGCGATGTTGATCTCGGATGTGTCAGTCAAGCGACCGGTGTTTGCAGCGGTCATTTCACTGATCCTGGTCATCATCGGGCTGATGTCGCTGCGCTCGCTGACGATAAGGGAATACCCCGACATCGAAAGGCCGGTTGTATCGATCAATACCAATTACCGTGGTGCTGCATCCGACGTCGTGGAGCGGCGCGTTACCCAGATCATCGAGGACCAGGTTGCCGGCATCCCGGGTATCGAGAAAATCAGTTCCGTCAGTTACGACGAACGCTCCTCCATAAGCCTCGAGTTTTCTCTGGATCGGGACGTCGACGCCGCCGCGAATGACGTACGTGACCGCGTCGCACGAGTCCTCTCCAACCTGCCGGAGGAAGCCGATCCGCCGGAGATTGCAAAGCAGAGCGATACGTCGGAAAGCTCGATGTGGATCGATCTGTCCAGCGATTCACGCTCCGTCATGGAGCTGACCGACTACGCGGAACGTCATCTCGTCGATGCGCTTTCCATCGTCGATGGCGTAGCTTTCGTGCGCCTGAGCGGTGAACGGCGAAAAGCCATGAGGATCTGGATCGACCCACAACGCATGGCCGCCCGCGGACTCACGGTCACCGATATAGAGGATGCACTGCGCCGAGAGAACGTGCAGATTCCTTCCGGTCGCATCGAATCCAGCGAACGTGAATTCACGTTGCGCACCAATACCGGTTTCGTTTCGGAGGACGATTTTCGCAACCTGGTGCTGGGCAGGGGAAGCGACAATTACCTGATCCGCCTGGGAGAAGTTGCAGATGTGCAACTGGCTGCCGAAAGTGAACGCGGCTACTCGCGCACCAACGGGGCGCCGGGCATGAGCCTCGGCATAATCCCGCAGGCGAAAGCCAATATTCTCCAGGTCAACAGCGACGTCAGGCGACGCATCGAGGAGCTGCGATCCACGATTCCGGAGGAGATCAATTTCAGCGTCAATATAGATACGTCCGTATTCATCAGCGAATCGCTCAAGGAAGTGGCCAAAGCGCTCGGTATCGCACTGTTGCTCGTGCTCGTGGTGATCTACGGATTCATCGGTACATTTCGCGCGACGTTCATTCCCGCCATCACCATTCCGATCTCGATCATCGCGTCTTTCACGGTCATGGCGGCAATGGGTTACTCCATCAACGTCATTACCTTGCTCGGCCTGGTGCTTGCCATCGGTCTCGTCGTCGATGACGCAATTGTCGTTCTCGAGAACATTGTGCGTCGCATCGAGATGAAGGAGCCGATACTGCTGGCCGCAACCAATGGCACGCGTGAGATCGGTTTTGCGGTCATCGCGACCACCCTGGTTCTCGTCGCGGTATTTCTGCCGGTGTCGTTCATGCCCGGCAACATCGGCAGGATTTTCACCGAGTTTGGTATTTCCCTAGCCGCTGCCGTGCTCTTTTCCAGCCTCGTTTCGCTAACCCTCGTGCCGATGCTGAGTTCGAAGTTCTTTGCAACCGGGCTGCACCGGGGCCGCTTGACCCACGTCATCGACGGGTTTTTCAAGCGCCTCTCGTCCAGGTACGCCGGAATGCTGCGGCGGGTCATCCGGCACCCCTCGCTGGTCATCGGCGGCGCATTGCTGGTGTTTGGCGGCAGCATGTTCGTGTTTGCGGGGCTGCCGGTGGAATACATGCCGCGCGAGGATCGTGGCATGGCGCTAACCATGGTGACCGCGCCCGATGGCTCGAGCCTCGAGTACACCTCCGACTACGTTCGCGAGATCGAAAAGATCATGATGAAAGATGTCGAAACCGGCGAGGTATTGCGCGTCGGAACGCGATCCGGTGCTCGCGGTGCTGGCGGCGATGTCAACACGGCCAGGGTATTCGCGCCGATGGCGCTCTGGCATGACCGGGAGCGCACGGCCGAGGAGATCGTGACCAACTGGAATCGCCAGTTCCGCGATCTGCCGGGTGTATCGGCTTATGCATTCGTGCCGGGCGGTGGCGGCGTCGGCATGGGCAGCCGGCCTTTGCAGGTCGTGCTCGGCGGCACCGATTACGACGAACTGGCCAACTGGCGCGACATCGTGCTCGAGGAACTGGAGAAGGTCCCCGGCTTGTCCAATCTCGATTCGGATTACAAGGAGCGCAAGCCGAAGATCGACGTAAGCATCGACCGGGACCGCGCCGCGGACCTCGGCGTGTCGCTGTCGAACGTGGGCCGCACCCTCGAAACCATCCTGGGATCGCGCGTAGTCACGACGTTCATCGACCGGGGCGAGGAGTACCGTGTGATCCTTCAGGGTAGTGACGAACGCCGCCAGACGCCGAGCGATCTTGACCAGATCTACGTGCGCTCCGACCGCATGCAGCAACTGATCCCGCTGTCCAACCTGGTCAAACTGCAGGAAGTCGCCGGGCCGGTCGACCTGCGTCGCTTTGACAGGCTGAGGGCGATCACGATCAGTGGAAGTTTACAGCCGGGTTATTCACTCGGTACTGCCCTCGACACCATCGAGGAAATTATTCGAGACAACCTTCCCGAGTCTGCCCAGATCAACTACGACGGCGAGTCACGCGAACTCAAGAGATCCGGCAGCTCCTTGTACTTCACGTTCCTGCTGGCTCTGATCATCGTCTACCTCGTGCTTGCCGCCCAGTTCGAAAGCTTCAAGCATCCGCTGATCATCATGACCACCGTGCCTCTCGCCGTTGCCGGAGCCGTGATCGGCCTGAAGCTGTTCGGCTCGTCCATCAATATATTCAGTCAGATCGGCGCCATCATGCTGATCGGCCTTGCGGCCAAGAACGGCATCCTGATCGTCGAGTTCGCCAACCAATTGCGCGACCGCGGGCGGGAGTTCCGCGACGCCGTCGTCGAATCGGCGACGACACGATTGCGACCGGTACTGATGACCAGCCTGTGCACGGCCTTCGGAGCCATACCGCTGGTATTGGCAACTGGCGCCGGCGCCGAATCGCGGCAATCGATCGGCGCTGCCGTGTTCTTCGGCGTCACCTTCTCCATGTTCCTTACGCTGATCGTCGTACCGGCCGTTTACGCCCTGGTTGCAAGGAAATCGCACTCGCCGCAGTACATTTCGCAGATGATCGAGAAGCTGAAACTCAGCGAAGCCGCCCTGCTCCAACCCGTCATCCCGCCCACAGGCTCTCCGCAACAACCGCGATAGACTTCGTCGTGACCGGACCCCGGGGCAGCTTATGTTCAAGCCGCCGCGATGCGCATTGTCTTGTTTACGCATTCGACCGACACGCGGTCGCCCGTTACTGCTGCAATCAACTCAAGTTCATCCTTGCGACCGGCGGATCGCTGCACAGAATGTTTCGTGTTGCCTCGCGGTCCGTTACCAAGGCAGAACGAGGGCTCAACGAGCGCAACCGCGAAGTGCTGCTCGCCGCGGGGCGGGAGGCCAAGGAACGCATCATCGAACGTGAGTTCGACCGTATCAACGCGACGGTGCGCAAGGACCTCGGCAATTTCTCGGCCCTGCATCGAAACCTGAGCGAGTCGATCAACAGGATCGAGGACGATCACAGTGCAGCCGTCGATGTGCCGCCGGACCCGCCGGGCTGGGTGAAAGCCGTGCAGGCGGTTGCCGCAATGGACTCCAAAGACAATCGCATGGGAGTCGGCGATGTCCTCGGCGACATACACAAGTCGCTGGTCAAGGCGCACAAGGAAGCGATGGTCGCGTACCACGAAGCCAGCGCGAAACGTCACTCGCTGTTGCGCAAGATGCGTCCGGAGTGGCGGGAGATTCAGCAGACTCTCGGTAAGGTCGGCAAGAATGTCGACAGCCTGCTGCTGCGGTCGTCCACCATCGATCGCCATATGCAGGAATACGAGGACATGGTCAAAGGCGAGGACCGCGCCGTCTCGATACTCTCGTCGTCCTCCCTGGTGTACTTCTTCATCTCGGCGCTGGTTCTCGTGGTCGCCGTCGGCGGCGCCACGATCAACTTCTCCCTGATCGCTCGCCCGATGGCCGAGATGGTCGGCGGAACGAGTCTCATCGGTGGCTTCAGGACAGCCGACATTGCGGCACTCGTCATAATCCTCGTGGAAATTTCCATGGGCCTGTTCCTTATGGAGTCGTTGCGCATAACCCGGCTGTTTCCGGTTATCGGTGCATTGCCCGACAAGACACGCGTGCGCATGATCTGGATCACTTTCTCGATCCTGTTCCTGCTCGCGAGCGTCGAGGCCGGGCTGGCATTCATGCGTGAGGTGTTGTTGCACGACGAACTGGCAACAACCGCGCTGCTGCGAAACGACGGCGCGGCGCCGACGGCCAATGAGTACATGTGGATCACGACCGCGGCGCAGATGGGCATGGGCTTTATCCTGCCGTTCGCGCTCACGTTCGTTGCAATACCGCTCGAAACTTTCGTGCACTCACTGCGCACGATCGTCGGCCTGGCAGCCATAGGGTTATTGCGCGTCACCGCGCTGATGTTGCGCCTGCTTGGCAGCGGATGCCGCTACGCTGCCCGCCTCCTG
>JAKEGN010000404.1 GCA_022615525.1 Woeseiaceae bacterium | reverse complement strand
TTCCTTGCCACCCGCATCCCGCTGCAGGCTTCGGGTATCAGGCTCCGGATCGCAGGACGCCAGGAGTATCAGCAGTGCCGCGATTCCGGCACTTCGACTCACTGCGACCAGCCGTAGAGGGTCATCGCGGCGATAACGGCCGCCCAGATGATCAGCAATCGCAGCAACATTCCCTTGACCGCCGCGGCGCCGCGTATCGCCCGTTGCTCATCGGTTTCGTCAGCAAGCCTGTGCAATGCGAGTGCACCTGAGCCGACACGCGCCAGCAGGGCTTCGCTGCGCTCGCTTTGCCTTGGAGCTTCATGACCGGGCGGACTGCGCCACGCGCCGAGGGCACCTTCGAAGCTGCCGGCCAGCGCGTAGCCGATCGCGGTGAGCCGCGCCGGCAGCCACGCCAGCCAACCGTGTAACATGCGCGCTGCATCCGGCAGCCTGTGCGGTCTTGCCTTGTCACCCAGGCGAGCCTCATTGAAGACTGCCCGTCGCCGGATCAGGTCTGTCACCCGGTAGCTCCAGGCCCCGGAGGGTCCGAGCAGCACAAACCAGAAAATGACCGCAAACAGCCTGTTGTTCGCCTGCACGAAAGCCGCCTCCTCGACCAGTTGCACACGCGCCTGGCTGTTCGCCGGAAGGTCTTTCTCGGTCAGCGCTTTGGCAGATTTACGAATTTCCTCGCCGTCGCCGGTCTGCAGGGCCTTGCAGTATTCATCGATATCCTCGCCGACGTCCTTTGGCCCCAGCGAAAAGAACAGCACGAGGATGGCCAGCATCATGTAAGGGA
This sequence comes from Woeseiaceae bacterium, assembly GCA_022615525.1. Lineage (GTDB taxonomy): Bacteria > Pseudomonadota > Gammaproteobacteria > Steroidobacterales > Woeseiaceae > JAKEGN01. The sequence continues at coordinate 2,674 of JAKEGN010000404.1, read as the reverse complement.
ATCCGTGCAGTCTGTCGCCGGCAAGCAGGACCACGACCAGCACAGGAAACACCAGCAGCGCTGCCAGGACGATGACGGACAACAATGCCGGAATGCCCGTGACTTTGCCGGCCGCGGTGAAGCCCGCATCGATCAAGCGGTCGAGCCAACGCAACTCGCGCAAGTGAAAAAGTTGCGTGGCCAGCCGCTCTATGAGTAGTCCGATGAGTAGAGCTATGAGTTTCATGATTTGTGTACTACGAGGCGGTATGCCAGGTCACTTTGCCAGACCATCATACAATCGCAGCCAGTCGAAAGCAGGGCCCGGATCGGATTTTCTTCCCGGTGAAATATCGCAATGGCCAGCAATACAGCGACTCGAGATTGCGGGATACGCGGCGCAGATTGCACGAATCACCGCTTCGAGCCTCCGATACTGAATGGCCGTGTAGCGAACCTCGTCCGTCCCTTCGAGTTCGATGCCCAGCGAGAAGTCATTGCAACGCGACCGGCCGCGAAAACGGGACTCCCCTGCATGCCAGGCACGCCGGTGCAACGGTACGAACTGCACGACCGTCCCATCGCGCCGTATCAACAGGTGACTGGAGACCTGTATGCCGCGAATCTCCTGGAAATAGGGGTGCGCATCCCAGTCCAGCCGGTTGGTGAACAATTGTTCGATTTCCGGCCCGCCGAAATGACCTGGCGGCAGGCTGATGCCATGAATCACGATGAGTTCGGGTTCGCAGCCCTGCGGACGGTCATCCTGATTCGGCGACGGGCACAGCAGCGCGGGCTCGATGAGGCCCGTGCCGCGATCGACGCGGTATGCGTTTTTCCTGCGCTTGCTCATGGTTCAGTGACTGCCCGCTTCGTGATCGGGAGCGATTGCCGCCCCGACGCGACAATTTTGACACAGGCGACGCGATAAATGCCTAATGCGCCGATGTCGACCACCCGCGTCTATGTGCCAGACAGGATACGATCCGGCCAGGCCCTTTGGCTGGATGGGGAAAAGGCGCACCACCTCGTTCGCGTATTGAGAGTTCGCGGCGGTGATGCAGTCGTCCTGTTCGACGGCCATGGAGGCGAGTACCCGGCCGTTGTTGAAGAAACCGCCAGGCAACGCGTGCGCCTGCTTCCGGGTTTGCATTCGCCGCGTGACGTGGAGTCACCCCTGAGAATCCGACTGATACAGGGTATCTCGCGCGGGGAACGCATGGATTTCGTGGTGCAGAAAGCGACGGAACTCGGCGTGCGGCGGATTTCACCGGTGCACACGGCCAGTTCCGTGGTACGACTGAAGGGTGAGCGAGCCGAGAAAAGGGGCGCCCACTGGGACCGTATAGTGCAAGGTGCCTGTGAACAATGCGGACGCAACATCCTTCCGCCCGTGGATGCAGCGGCGGATCTCGACAGCGTGCTCGGTGAGTCCTTTGGCGGATCGCGACTGATACTGCACACAGGCGCCACGCAGTCCATCGGCAGCCTGCGGCTTGCGGATCCCGAGCTGACCTTGCTCGTCGGTCCCGAGGGCGGCTTCACAGAAGCGGAAATCGGCCTGGCCAGCCGGTCCGGGTTCGTGCCGGTGTCCCTCGGTCCGCGTATCCTGCGTACGGAGACCGCCGCGCTCGCCGCGATAGCCATCCTGCAATCACGCTTCGGCGATCTGCTGCAGCCCGCGTGAGCGGCAGACAGACCACTCAAGCCTGCAGCGACTCCTCGGCGATCATCGACTCGACCTTCTCGAGGTCGGGAATAAGGGGAAACTCGTTGATCATGCGGACCTTGCACAGTACCGGCGCCGCCTCCGGCCAGCCATCCGCGGAGTCGAGGCGCAGCACCTGGCGATTGACCCGCACGAGCTGCGGAAATCCCTGGGTAAGAATGCCGAAGTGACCGCTCTTGACCCTGGCAATGATCGAAAAGAACACGACGATGCGGGTGCGCCCTGTCGGTGCCGGAACATCCTTGCCCATCATGCCTTCGAACGAAACGACCGGCAGGGCGCGGCCATTCCAGTTCACGGTACCAACCATCCAGTTCTGCCCCCCCTGGGCGACATCGGATTTCCCAAACCGCACCACTTCGGCAACGCAGGCACGCGGCACGATCAGCCGGTCTTCAGCCAGCGGTATGAGCAGACTGTACAGCTCTTCCGTATCTTCACTCATCCCGGCGTAATTCCCCGTTCCTCGAGCAGCCGTTGAATGGCGTCCAGCAACCGTGCGTCCTGATAAGGCTTGCCGAGATAATCATTGACCCCGATCTCTATCGCGCGGGCGCGGTGTTTGTCTCCGGCTCGCGAAGTGATCATGATGATGGGCACATCCGAAACGCGCTCATCGTTTCGCACATGCTTCGCAAATTCATAGCCGTCCATGCGCGGCATTTCAATATCGAGAAGGATGATGTCGGGTTTGTTATCCGACAACACGCTGATCGCGTCCAATCCGTCCTTGGCCGTAACGACGCGCATGCCGTTTCGCTGCAGGAAACGCTCCATCACGCGCCGTACCGTGATCGAATCGTCGACAACCAGGGCGAGAGGTCGCTGGTCGGCCGGCGTTGGCGCCGCCTTTTTCAGTTCGACCACCGGAGCACCTTTGCGTACCAACGCGTTGACATCGAGGATCAGTACGATTCGCCCGTCGCCGAGTATCGTTGCCCCTGAGATGCCGCGTATGCTCGAAAG
>JAKEGN010000403.1 GCA_022615525.1 Woeseiaceae bacterium | reverse complement strand
GTCGCTGCGTATCGCCAAGCGACAGTGTTTTACCCGAAAGTGCAGGCCGCGATCCATGGCTTCAGGCGCAAACGCGGTTTCGATGCGATCGAGCAGACCGGAAACGCGGAAGTCCGTTAGATTGGCACTGACCACACCGGCATCGAGGCGTGACACATCGAGCAGGGCATCGAGCAGGCTTTGAAGTGCCGACACGGCAGCCTCGATCCGGCCGGTCAGGTGGCGGTTCTCGGAATCCTTGATGCGGTTGTCGAGTTGCGTGACGAACAGGCCGAGCGCATGCATCGGCTGGCGCAGGTCGTGGCTGGCGGCGGCGAGAAAACGCGACTTGGCACGGTTGGCGGCCACCAGTTCCCCGGTGCGCTCGGCCACTTTCTGTTCCAGCCCGGCGTAGGATTCGCGCAGTCGTGCCGCCATGTGATTGAATTCCGCGGCCAGGGCATCGAGCTCATCGCCCGCATGGATGTCGATGCGATGCTCGAGTTCACCCGCGCCCAGGCGCGCCGCACCTTCCTGCAGGGCACGGATCGGCCGGACCATGCGTCGTGCCAGTAACGCGCTGGCCCCCAAGGCCAGCAGCAGGCCCAGCAGCATCAGCGCACCGGTACGCAGCATGGAGGCATACAGCGGCGTAAAAGCCTCGTGCGCGTCCTGCTCCACGAAAACTGTCCATCCCGGTGGAGCAATCGCGGCATGTGCCGTGATCACCGTCTTTCCGGTGATGTCGTTTGCCTCACCCGGGGCGCCGGGGACCGTGTCGCCCGCGGCGGCAAGGGCCTGTCGCACCTGCGGCAGCGGTGAGAGATCGGTCTTCTTGAGAACCAGGCTGATGTCGGGGTGCGAGATCAGTTGCCCCTTGGCATCGACCACGTAGGCGTGACCGGTCCTGCCGAAACGGATGTTGGTCACCACGTCCCAGACGAATTTCAGGTTCACCTCGACCAGCGTGACGCCGGTGCCGGCGGCGACGGCCAGCGTCATGTACGGCTCGGTCCCCTCGCGGAAATACACCGGCCCGCGGTATGGCGACTGCTTGCGGGTTTCCTGAAATGCCGGCGTCAGCAAGAAGTCCTTGCCGCTGCGCAACCGGTCCAGCGCGAGCCGCGACACCCGCAATTGCTCGCGGCCCCGCGCATCCAGCCACACGATGTCGGTCACCGCGGGAGCCTGACGCAACAGCTTGATGAATTCCAGGTGGCGTTGCGCAAGCGTGCTGGATCCGCGCGGCAGCAGATTGGTCCAGCCGACATGCTGTTCGATTTCGTGAATGACTTGTTCGATTCGGATCGCCGCGGCCGCCGCTTTCTCGCGGTGCAGGGCGATCGTGGTCTCGCGAGTTTTGAAATAGGAGGAATAGAGATCGCTGACGCCGCCGGTCAGCAGCACGGCGCCGACCAGCACCGCAAAGGTCACCACGTATTTGCGGTAGAGCCGGCCGCCAAAGGGCTGCAACAGAGACTTCATGGCCAATGCCTGTTCATGGATGGGCGGGAATACTCTACTCCGATCGGACCATTCACGCCCGATCGACGACTACTCGATCACCTTGTCCGCGCGCAGCAGCAGATTTTCCGGAATCGTGAGCCCCAGTTCGTCCGCGGTCGATCGATTGATGACGAATTCGAGCCGCTCCGGTTTGTCGATTGGCAGTTCGCCGGGTTTTGCGCCCTTCAGGATCTTGTCAACGTAGTTCGCCGTACGGCGGTGCAGCATGTCATAGTCCGGACCGTAGGACATGAGTCCGCCGAATGCCGGAAAACGCCTGACAAAGTGCACGCTGGCAAGATTGTGAAAGCGCGCCCGGTCGGCAATCAGCTGCGCAGTGTCGGCAAAGGTGACGTAGGGCAGGGTATAGACGGCCTGCATCCCGTCTCTGGCCATGGCGTGGAAGGCCTGATCGATCTCCGGTTCGTTGCGCGCTGCGTAGATGCGGATCTTCAGTCTCAGTGTCCTGGCCGCTTCGCGGGTATCGCGAAGGTAAATCGCGCGCAACGTGGCAGAGGGTTCGGGATTGTCCAGCACGGCGACATGCCGGAGATTGGGCACGATGGCCTTGAGCAACTCGAGCCGCTTGGCCGTCAGCTGATCGCCGTAATAGGTATAGCCGGTGGCATTACCGCCCGGCCGCGCATAAGAAGCGGCAAACCCGGCCACCACCGGATCGCTGCTCGACACCATGACGATCGGAATCTCGCGGGTGGCGCGCGTAACCGCGGTGGTGAACGCCTGGCCCAGCGCCAGGATCACGGCCGGCCGGGTCGCCACCAGGTCGCGCGCGGCCTCGGCGACCCGATCGTAGCGGCCTGCCGCATGCCGGCACTCTATCCGGAAATCGCGGCCCTCGACATAGCCCAGCTCGCGCATGCCGGCCAGGAACGGTTCGTTCCGGCAGGTTCTTTCGGAGAGCGCCACGATACCGATTGCGGCCGCTGCCTTGTCAGCAGCCGCAGCCGGCGTGCAGGGAAGTACTAATGCAGAACACAAAGCGATAACCGGGGCTTTCATCTCGGCGGGTCTCCAGTGCCGGGTCGTGCATGGCGTAGCGACCCGGTCATTCCCAGCACGCTACTTCCCGGGGGCGTTCTGT
>JAKEGN010000076.1 GCA_022615525.1 Woeseiaceae bacterium | reverse complement strand
GCGACCGCCGCCACCACCACCGCCGTAACCACCTCGGCCGCCACCGCCGCCACCGCCGCCACCGGGGCGTTTCTGCTGCGGCCGCGCTTCATTGACCTGCATGGGCCGCCCATCGAAGTCCTTGCCGTTCAAACCTTCGATTGCCGCATTGGCCTCGGCATCGGTCGACATCTCGACGAAGCCGAATCCCTTGCTTCGACCGGTATCCCGATCGGTAATCACCTTGGCCGAGTCGACGCTGCCAAAAGCGCCGAACTTGTCAGTCAGGCCCTGGTCGGTTGCTGAATAAGGCAAATTGCCTACGTAAAGTTTCCTGCCCACGATACCTCCTTAAATTGGTTCAGTTCCGCTTGCGAGAGGATCGGGTCAAAAGGCCGGAGACTCCATGGAGCGGTTGGACGTGGCATTGTATCGCGAAATGCTGCGAATTCAGCGCATTTTTGTCGACGCCGTCGGCAGGCAGACCCGAGACCCGGGATCGCCTGGCCCGCGGGTCGCATAAGTTCGCGCATTTTCCCGGGAATCTGGCGGGTCCAGGCATCCCTCCGGCACCCCGTCGCGAAGTTCAGACGTTGAAAAGGCTGGCCTGCGGCAGGCGGCGCACCGAGATCATCTCGGGCCGGCGGTCGCCCGCCTGCAGTACCTCGAAGCGGCAACCGTTCCATTGCACGCTGTCGCCGCGCACCGGCCAGCGGCCCAGCAGTTCCGTCACCACGCCGCCGACCGTCGATACCTCGTCCTGCGGCTCCCACGGAATGTCCAGTCTTTTGCAAACCTGCAGCAGCTCTACCGTCCCGCGCACATGCAGCGATCCATCCTCCTGTACCCAGGTGTCCTCCACCAGGCTGTCACCTTCGTCAAATATTTCGCCGACGATTTCCTCGACCACGTCCTCGAGACTGACGACACCTTCCACGCCGCCGTATTCATCAACCACAATGCCAAGGTGCACCCGCGCATCCTGGAAAGTCTTCAGCAGGCGGTTCAAAGGCGTACTTTCGGCGACGACTATCGGCTCGCGCACCAATGTGGCCCAGTCGATCGCCGAGTCCGGGTGGTCGTGCAGCCAGTACAGCAGCTCTTTGGCCAGGACTATGCCATTGATCTGGTCGATGTCGTTGCCCGGAATGAAAGGATAGCGGCTGTAACCGCTGTCGCGGATCGTCTCCAGCACCTCGCTCCGGCTCATCGACGACGACAGGAACACGACGTGCTGGCGCGGCAACATGACATCCGCGGCAGTCAACTGTTTGAGATACGTCGCACCCGTTATGATGGCCGCCGTCCGGACACCGACGGCACCTTCGTTCCTGCCCAGTGCCGCCAGCAGGCGTATCTCCTCGACCGACGTCACCGGTGTCGCCGTGTCCCTTCGCATCGCGCGGGTTGCGCGCTCGCTGATGACGACCAGGGGATAAAGCGCGAAAGTGATCAGGCGTATACCGTAGGCAACCGGCAAGGCCAGTTGCCGGGTGTAGGTGACACCAAGAGTTTTCGGAACGATCTCCGTGAACAGAAGCACGGCCAGCGTGAAAACGATGCTGAAAATCCAGAGCGTCTGGGGATCGAAGAGGCTGATGTAGGTTGCACCGCCGACCGCTGCACCAACGGTATGCGCCGCCGTATTGAGTATGAGTATGGCCGCGATTGGTTTGTCTATGTTGCGCTTGAACGCGGTCATCCATCGCCCGGCGCGGTGGTGCTTTTGTGCAAGCACCTCTGCCTGGGCCGCGCTGGTTGTCAGCAGCACCGATTCAAAGATCGAGCAAAGGAAGGAAATCGCCAATACAGTCGTGATTGCAGTAACAAAAAGGATCATGGCTACTCCGGATCGGCCGAAAGGCGCATTGCGAACAGGCCGGCTCTCGACGCGAGTCACGGCTGCATGCGTATTTTGCCAGTAAAGTCAGCGCGTTGCTGACGGATGTGCGAGCCCGCGCCGACCAATGGCGGGAGCCGCTGCAGGGGCGCTCAGCGCATCAGGTTTCTGTTCCGAGCAGCGCGGTGGCTGAGAATACGGACCTGACGTGGATCGACTTCAGTCACTCGTAACGAAGGGCATCGATCGGATGCAGGCGTGACGCTTTGATTGCGGGCAACAGTCCGAATCCAACGCCAACGGCCGTACAAAAAACCAGCCCGATGACTGCCCACTCCAGCGGCACAGCAGATTCGAATTGATCGGATATTGCGGCGGTCACCATGACATTACCAAGACCGAAACCCAACGCCACGCCGATTACACCGCCGATATTGCATAGAATCACGGCTTCCAGCAGGAACTGGCCGAGAATGTTCCCTGGCTTCGCGCCAATCGACTTTCGTATGCCGATCTCCTTCGTCCTTTCCGTCACCGACACGAGCATGATGTTCATGATGCCTATTCCTGCGACGACAAGCGCGATGATCCCGACCACGAACGCGCCGATTTTGACGCCAACGGTAACCTTGTTGAATTCCGTTATGAGGCTTTCGCTGCTGAAGAAGTCGAAATTATCTTCCTCATTGTAGCGCACGCCACGCTTCTGCCGCAGAACCTGGCGGGTTTCCTCGATTGCGTCGTAAATTATCTCTGGTGTCTTGGCGTGCACGGTAATGTTAGCCGACCGTGCGAATCCCTCCCTGTCGACCAGGCCGTACGTATTCAGGAACGTCGAGACCGGCAGCAAGATGTAATTATCGTACTGCGAGCCGAAAGCGGATTTCTTTTCGTCGAAAACGCCGATGACTTCATATCTACGGCCGTCAATCCGGATATCCCGCCCAACCGGGTCGACGAACGGATAGAGTTTCTGGGCGATTGCAAAACCGATTACCGCGACCTTGCGGCCGGCCCTGACATCCATTTGCGAAATGTTCCTGCCAATGCCCACGAAGTGGGTATTGTTCTGCGGATATTCCGGGGTGCCGCCGACGATCGACAGGTTGTCGTTGGTGGCCTCGTCAAGGTACTCCGCCTTGAAACCGAAGTCCCAAATTTCCGATCCGACGATATCAACGTTATCGACCTGTTCGCGAATCGCGTCAGCGTCACTCAGGGTGAGCGGCGGCCGGCGAAAAGCCTTGCGCCGCTCCTCGTCGGACGCGAACCCGCCCGCAGGCCATTTCTGTACCTGAAACGTCTGCGCTCCCAGCACGCTCATTTCCTGTTCAATCGTACGTTGTATCGCGGCGATTGCGGTCATGACCGCAATAATCGACGCCACGCCCAGCACGATCCCGACCAACGTCAGTGCGGATCGCAGCTTGTTGCTGCGAATCGCAAGCGTTGACATCATCGCTATATCAAGGTACTGCACGCGGGCGTCTCCTTGCTAGGCGCCTATTCGTAGCGCAGCGCATCGATCGGGTTGAGGCGCGCGCCCTTGTAAGCGGGCACAAACCCGGCCAGCACACCGACCGCTACCGAAAGCAATATTGCGATAGCCAGAATTGGCAGCGATATGCTGGCCGGCATAACGTTCGCATTGATCACCGAGGTGAGAATCGTCGCCAATACGATCCCGATCACGCCGCCTGCCAGGCAAATGATCGCGGACTCGAACAGGAACTGGAGAAGTATGCTGATGTTTCTCGCCCCGATTGCTTTGCGAATTCCGATTTCACGGGTTCGTTCGGTCACGGATACAAACATGATATTCATGACGCCTATTCCGCCGACAAAGAGCGCAATGCTCGTGACGATGAGTCCGAGCAGGATCATAATGCCCATCGTCTGATTGAATGCACCCATCAGCGTGTCAAGCTTGTTGACGGTGAAATTGTCATCTTCTGATGGGCGCAACTGGCGAATCTTGCGCATTTCACCGATCACTTCGTACTCGAGATCCTCCATGGCATCATGCGATGGCGCTTTCACCGCGATGTCCACATCCGTGCCGCGGCTACCGCCGAATGACTTTACAAATGAAGTAATGGATATATAGATTTGCCGATCAAAATTTGGGCCGCCGAAGGTGGCGCCGCCCTGCTTTTCCATAACCCCTACGACTTTGTAGGAATAGCTCCCGATTCGGATTTTCTTATTGATCGGATTCGCACCCGAAAACAGCGTGTCTCTTATGTCTACGCCGATTACCGCTACTGGCTTGCGCAGCCTGACATCACTGGCCATCAGGTACCGTCCGGTCTGGGGTACCACGGATGAAATAACCGCCTGCTTCTCGGTGGTCCCGATGATCCGTACCCCATCCATTCTGGCAGCGTTGTATTGGATGCTCCGGGAAGTATCCATGGTCGGATTCACGATCGCCCGGCCCTCGAGATTTCGTTCGAGTTTTTCGGCCTCCGCCAGCTCCAGACGCGGTCGATTCCGGTACAGGAAGAAATCATTCATCACGACCCAGGGCATTCTCGAGACGTAGAGCACGTCCGAACCTATGGACGAAAATCCTTCGCTGAATGCATTCCTCATCCCGTTGAATGCTGTCATGGTCGTAATAACAGCGACGATCCCGATTATGATGCCAAGCGTTGTCAACGTACCACGCGCTTTGTTGGTTCGTATGGCGCTGAGCGCAATCCTGAATGACTCATTCGTGTCCAGCAGGATTCTCATTGGCGTACTCCGGTCATCTGGAGGCTCCGATACCTTGCGTCTTGGCATGCCGACGATCGCTTTCAATCAACCCGTCTTTCAGGTAGATCGTGCGTAACGCATGTTGGGCGATGTAATCCTCGTGGGTGACGACGATTATCGTTTGTCCCGACGCGTGCAGTTCATCGAACATTCCCATGATTTCGTCACCTGTCCGGCTGTCCAGGTTCCCCGTGGGCTCGTCTGCGAGAAGGATCGACGGGCTGAATACCAGTGCGCGGGCAATCGCGACGCGCTGTCGCTGCCCGCCGGACAGTTCGTTCGGCCTGTGTGCCATCCTGTCCTGAAGCCCGACCCTGATCAAAGCCTGCTCGGCCAGGCGCCGCCTCTCGGACCGCGGAACTCCGCCGTATATCAGCGGAAGTTCCACGTTGTGCAGGATATTGGAGCGCGGAATCAGGTTGAATGTCTGAAAGACAAACCCAATGAGTCGGTTGCGAGTATCCGCAAGTTCCGATTCAGACTTGTCAGCTACCATTTCGCCTTGCAGCGCATAGCTGCCACTCGTCGGAACATCCAGGCACCCGATGATATTCATCAATGTCGACTTTCCGGATCCCGACGGGCCCATGATCGCAACATATTCGTTACGGGCAATATCGAGAGTGACACCGCGCAATGCATGGACCGTTTCAGTGCCCATCTCGTACGTCTTGACGACGTCCCGAAGTTCCAGCGTGATCGGGTTGGCATAGGCTGGTTTCAGATTGGTCGCGCTCATTCAGGTGTCGTCGGTTTCCCTGTCAGGATCGTTGTTCACAGTTACCTGTGAGCCATTTACAAGATCCTTCGAAATCGCACGATAGCTGCCGCTGACGACAACTTCATTGTCCGAGAGGCCATCCACAACTTCAATGACTTCATCGCTTTGAATTCCGGTCTTCACCTGCTTTGCGACTGCATTGCCGTCCTCGATGCAAAACACGATCTCGACGAATCCGTCCTTGTCCGGAATGTAGCGCTTCTCCGCGTCCGCGCGAGTTTCGCCGTCTTTCAGTAGCTGATCGACCGTTCGGACAGCGACGCTCTGAATCGGCACGCCAATTACCCCTTCCCTGGTTTGCGTGACGATATCCGCACTCGCCGTCATACCGGGTCT
>JAKEGN010000402.1 GCA_022615525.1 Woeseiaceae bacterium | reverse complement strand
TGAGTGCCGCGACCGTTACGGCGAGCTGGAAAACCACGGTGCTGATATCAGTGAACAGTTTCAGGCTGGATACCCGATCCACCTTGAGCGGTACGATGACCGTATCCCCGGGCGCCGGGTCCGGGTCTGGCCGGAACCAGCGGCCCGCCACGCTCACCGAGCCGTCGGCGCGCACCACGTAGATCGCCCCCGAATTGCCCTTTTCTGTCACGCCACCGCTGAGATCAACGTAGTCGCTGGTACTCAAGCGGTCATTAAACAGATGCGAGGTCGGATAATACACCTCGCCGAGCACGGTGACTTCCTGCGGCTTTTGAGGGATGTAGAGCTTGTCGCCCGACTGCACAGTCACAGCATAGCTCTCGCGGCCTTCCAGCAACTCATCCACGTTGACGACCATGCGTCCCGCTGCTTTCGTGGAGCGCAACTGTCGCAGCAGGACCTCGGCTTCGGCCACCGCTGCCTCCTTCTTTACGCCCACCTCGGGACCCTGCAACGCAAAGACGGCCAGCTCCCGCTCCAACTGTCCGGCGAGCCGTTCCAGGTGTTCCTGCTCGCGCTGGCGCACGGACTCGCGTACATAGATCGAACCCTTGGGATAGGCCTGTTCCGTCAGCCCGCCGGCCCGCTTGATGACGTCACTCAGTTTCTCGTTGCGCACAACCGGGTACTTGCCGGGAAAACGCACCTCTCCGGCGATCTCCATGACTCCTTGTTCATCCCATTTCGGGATGCGCCGGATGACCAGCCGGTCATACGCCTTGAGCGGCGTGTCCTGGGCGCTGTCATTTTTAAGAATGGCGGCAACGTCGATGCTCAGGCGCGACTGCTCGCGCTCCTTGCCGGCGATTACGGTCAAGCGCGTGAGCTCGGCCTCGACCGTGTACGCGCGGTCTGTCAATCCGCCGGCGGCGCGCAACAGGTCGCTGACGCGCATGCCGGAGGACAAGGGATATACCCCGGGGTGATGCACGACGCCCTCGATGCCGACCTCCGGCACCGGCTTGTCCGGCCCGGTGCGCAACCTGGCCTGGTCGAGCAGCGGCTTGATGAGCGCCTCGCGCTTGGCGCGCAGGCTGAACACATGCACTTCGTCGCGCGGCTGCAACACAAGATCCACATCGCTGCCCGGTTTGGCCAGCGCCGCGATCAGGTCGGTGCTGAAGAACGTGATCGAATGATCGATCGGGTCTTCACGCTTGATCAGCAGGTAACGCGCATCCACGCCCGGCCGGAGTGCTGACAGGGACGGGATGAGCTGGCTCACCCGCATGTCCGGACGCCACTGCTGGTCGCCGGGGCGGTAGACATGCCCGACTAGCGTGACGGCGCCCTCCACCTGCTTTACCACGGTGTTGATTTTCACCACGTCGCCATCGCGCAACTCCGTGGCCTTGCCTTCGTCTTTACTGAGGTCGACGCTGAGCACGGTGCGGTCACGGTTCTCGAGGATGCGCTCGACCTTGGCGACCTGCGGATAGGCATCCGGCGCCAGGCCACCGGCCATGGCAATCAGATCGCCGACGGTCTTTTCATCTTTGAGTTCGTAGATCGCCGGGCGACGCACGCGCCCGGCAACCCCGGCGGTCTTGCCGATGGGTGGGATGAAAATCACGTCGCCCGGCAGCAGCCGCACGTCGGTGCTGTTGTCACCGCGCAGTAGCAGGTCATACAGATCGAGGCGCGAAATGACCTTGCCACTGCGCTTGATCTGAATGTCGCGCAGACTGCCGATGCGCTTTACTCCGCCGCTGGCAAACAGCGCGTTGGTCAATGTCGAAAGGCCGCTGATGGCATACGAGCCGGGGCGTTCGACGTCGCCCAGGACAAACACGCGAATTGAACGCAGTTTGCCCAGAGTGACTGAAGCCTTCATGCCGATCATCTGCTTCTGGACCCGGCTCTTGATTTTCTGCTCCATTTGCGAAAACTTGAGCCCGGCAACCGCGATCGGACCAATGCCGGGAAACAGGATGTTGCCATCGCGCGTGACTTCGAGCTCGTGCTGGGCGTTCTCCTTGCCGAACAGCTGCAGTACGAGGACGTCGCCGGGACCGACGACATAGTCCGCCGGGACGGAAACGTCCGTGGCGGGGGCTAAGGTTCTCTGGGTGGCGGTAAACAGGTCGTATCCGAACTGCTTGAGCGGCTCCTCGATCGGTAGCAGCTTGACGCTGACGCTCAGACCCTTGAAGGCCGGCTCGGCTTCGATGCGTTCGGCGGCCTCGCTCTCGTTCAGACCCTTGAGCACGATGCGTCCGGTCTTCTCGAGCGTAATCGCGGCGAACTGATCGAGGATGACCAGTTTCTGGTCCGGGACTAACTCGTCAGGACTGGCCGCCTCTGCGGCAAGCCTCGCCCGGTCAGCCGCGTCCTGGGTATCTGACGCGCGCCGGAATCGTATGAGTATGGTATCGGCGGCCTTGAGGCGCGGGACCGGTGCGATACCGGATTCGGCAGCACTGTCGGCCGGGGGCTCCGGCTCCTGCATGCCGATGCTTTCAGGCTGGCTGGGTGTCGCTTTGACGGTGCGGGGGGCACTCTGCAGGGACCGCAGCAGTGCATCGCGCTCCGCCGGAGACATTTGCTGCAGGAGCTGCAGCTGCTCCCTGGTCAGCGTTGTGGGTGCGGCCTGCACAGGCACTGCAAGCTGAAGTACGCCGGCTATGAAAAATGCGCGCCAGCACCAACGCCAAACCATCATGCCATCCCCATCTTATGAATTACCTGAATTATTGTGTGCATGACCTTAAACCAATGAGGATATTAGCGACTATCGTTGCAGCCTGACAAGCAGGCTGCCGGGTGGAAGGCGGATGGTGCTGCGAAGTCCCGTTATTTGGCGAAATCCGTGAGCGGGCCGGTTTCACCTGAATCCAGCGGTAGCCGACGCTCGAAACGATCGTAAAGGTCGCCGGGCGACACGACCATTTCGGCGTTTTTCAAGGTAGTTGTCGCATCAACTGTTTTCATTATGCCGCTTCCGGAAGCTGCAACCCGGGTCTTTCTGGATTCAGCATGCCCGCCCCGAC
>JAKEGN010000075.1 GCA_022615525.1 Woeseiaceae bacterium | reverse complement strand
GGCCGCGATCAGGGTCCGCGGCCGCCGGCCGTACAGACGTCGGTAGGATTCACGTGATTCGATTGCATCCACCAGGTCGTTGATACGCGGGCGCGGTACGATCGGCGTCGACTTGTTCCTCAGCACCGCGTCCTGTACTTCCGTCAGCAACGCCACACTTTGCCGGCATTCGGCGCACACCGATATATGGCCGGCAACGCGGCCGTGGTCCCGGGTGTCCAATGATTCATTGACATACCAGGGCAAGAGCAACTCGATATCATCGTGGTCTTGCGTGAAATTCTCCTCAATCATCTCGAGCCTCCGCGGTTTTCTCGGGTTTTGCGGATGCAGAAAGCAATTCCTTCAACTTTCGCCGCGCGTGAAACATCCGTGTCTTCACGGTATTCACAGGACATTCGGTGACCAGCGCCGTTTCCTCGTAAGTCAACCCGAGGTAGAAGACGAGGATAACCGTCAATCGCTGTGCGGCCGGCAGCTCATACAAACCCTGTTCGACCCAGTCCTCGACTTCCGACTTGCCGCTGTCATCGTGGGCCGGTTCATTGAGTTCGCTCAAGGGCAGACTCTGCAGTCGCTTGGCTGTTACACGACGCATCGCCTGTCTGTACGCAATACCGAATATCCAGGTCGAGACTTTCGAGTCTCCGCGAAACGAGCCGGCCCTGTCCCAAACGATTAGCATGATGTCATTCACGAGCTCATCGGCGATCGAGTACGACCGGGTAAGGCGGAACACGAATTTGAATAGGCGCGCGTGATACTGCAGGTAAAGTCGAGTCAGCGCGGCCATGTCGCCGTCCGCGATTCGCTCCAGCAGGGCCAGATGGTCCTCATCGTCGGAGCATGCGATTGATTCGAGGTGCTTTTTCATCCTTTCAATACGGCCGATACTCTGGTTCGGAAAGCCGTGAAACCGGACAACCGTGGCTGAGTGCGAATACGACGGACGAATGGTTCAATGTGCCACGAAAGAGAGCACGATTTGAACTATTTTCGGCGTGGCGCGCACCTACCGGTCACAAGGAATCAGACACTTACGACCTGTTTCATGCAGAAAACCCGGTTTGCCGCCTGGCGCGCGATCCTGGCGACAGCGATACTGACGCGATTTCTATCCGCCTGTGACGGCGGCGACGGCACTGGCCTTCCGCCGGCAGGCCCGCTCACGGCGAATTTCTCCTCGATCCAGGCCAATGTCATCACCCCCAATTGTGCGGTCACCGGGTGCCATTTCGGCGCAAACGCTCCGCAGGATTTGCGGCTCGATGCCGCCAACAGCTATGGCTTGATCGTCGGTGTTCGGAGCAAAGAGGAACCGGGCGTTTTCCGTGTAGCTCCGGGCGACCCGAATAACAGTTACCTGGTGCAAAAGCTCGAAGGCAGCGCTTCGACGGGGGCGCGAATGCCGTTGGGTGCGCCACCATTGCCACAGGCGACAATCGACGTGATCCGTCAGTGGATCAGTGACGGTGCGGTCGATGACCGGCTGCAGTCCAACGACCCGATACGGGTTACCTCCTTAACACCGGTTCCTGACAGTGTCGCTGACCCGGGGCCGCAGCAGATTATTGCAATCTTCGATCGCGAGCCGGACGCATCAACGGTCAATGCGAGCACGTTTCTACTCGAAGCCAGCGGTGGCGATGCAACGTTCGACGATGGCAATGAAGTGTCGATAGGAGCGGCTTCAGTTGCCGTACCGATGGCGAATCCCAACTCGGCGGTATTCGATCTGGGGGGCACTGCATTGTCGGACGACACCTACCGGGTACGACTGCTCGGCGATGGTCCGTTCTTGATACTGGATCTCGGCGCAAATGCGCTCGACGGGGAATATGCCGGAACGTTCCCATCGGGCGACGGAAACCAGGGCGGAAACTTCGAAGTCGTATTCACGGTGATGCGTCCGGTCATCATGGGACCGACGCTGGACGAGATCCAGTCGGCGGTTTTCGGCCCGACCTGCTCTAACGGCGGGTGTCACTCCGGTGGTGGCGCAACGCTGCCGACGGCGATGGACCTGACATCGTCGCAGGCGAGCTTCGACAATCTGGTCAATGTCCCGAGCCTGCAGGCACAGGGTGAAATCCGCGTCGTCCCGGGCGATGCCGACGCGAGCTACCTGATCCAGAAACTCGAAGGCACGGCGGCCGTCGGCGCACGCATGCCGTTCGGTAGTCCCGATCCGCTCGATCCGGCTCTCATCGCGCAGATTCGTCAGTGGATTGCAGACGGCGCGATGCGCTGAACGGAAAGGACCCGACATGATGCGATTGAGAGCAATACCTGCACTCGGACTGCTACTGCTGTGGACGACGGCGGCCGCGGAGCCGTATCTCGCGGTATACAAAGGCATGCAGTGCTCGAGCTGCCACAGCAACCCGTCGGGCGGCGGCAAACGCGTCGTATACGGCAATGTCTTTGCGCAGACCGAGCTGGCCGCGCAGCGGCTAGGTGATCCGGCGACGAGTCTGTGGACCGGCGAAGTGTTATCCTGGCTTTCTGTCGGCGCCGATCTGCGCGGCGGCTACGAATCCATCGACGTGCCGGCTGCCGGTTCCGATTCTGACTTCGAGATCCGGCGCGGCACCGTCTATGTCGAAGCGAGCCTCGTCCCCAATCGCCTGTCGATCTACGTCGACGAGAAGGTCGCTCCCGATGATGTCGATTACCGCGAGTTGTACCTGAAACTGAAGACACGGGATAACCGATTTTTCGTGACCGCCGGACAGTTTTTGCTGCCGTACGGATTGCGGCTGGAGGACGACAGCGCGTTCATACGTCTGGCGACCGGCGTCAACTTCAACCTTCCCGACCGTGGCGTGCAATTCGGCTATGAATCCGGACCTTGGTCGGCTCAGTTGTCGCTGACAAACGGCACCGGTACCGGTCCCGTCGTAGATTCTATCGACCGGGTGAGTTTTGTCGCACATTACGTGCAACCGCGATGGCGTGCCGGCGTGAGTTTCAGCGCGACCGATTCTGCTGCAGGCGACCGCCAAATGCAGAACGCGTTCTTCGGCGTCAGGACCGGCCCGGTGGTCTGGCTCGGCGAACTCGATTTCATTTCCGACGACGTGCCGGGGGCGGCATCCGTCGACGCGGTCGCCGGATTAATCGAGGGCAACTGGCTCTACCGGAAAGGGCACAACCTGAAAATCAGCTACGAATACCTCGACCCGAACGACGGCGTCAGCGAGGACCATCAGGTGCGCTGGAGCGCGTTGTGGGAATACACGCCCATGCAGTTCCTGCAAACACGACTCGGCGCTCGGTTCTACGACGGCATCCCACAGGCCTCTTTTCAGAACCGGGACGAATTCTTCGCCGAACTACACATCTTCTTTTGAACCTTTTTCCGTCTGGCCGCGACCTACCGGTACAAGCCCGCGTGTTCTCGCTTAATAGCGGCGGTGGTTGCATATGTTTACGGAGGAAGGTCATGAAATCGCGAATTTTCTCGGCATTCACTTCACTTGCCTTTTTGATGCTTCTGGCCGGCTGCGGCGGGGGTGGCAGCGGCGCCGCGAATCCTGCCCCGCCGCCCCCGCCGCCACCTCCACCTCCGCCGGCAATGTCGGCTGCGGGTACCTGGACTGGTGAGGCGGTCACGCCCGATGTCCCGGATATCGTTACCAGTTTCGAATTCAACGATGCTGACGGTTTCACGCTCGGCAACGCGCCATTCATGGCCGTGTTTCAGGGCGGCGTAACGGAGACCCGCGGCGTGCCGCAGTTATATACGAACGGCGCATTCTCGTGGCACGTCAACACCGCCGATGGCTCGGTCGCCTTTCCGACGCCTGGCGAGTCGCTCTCTTTGTTCACGCGCACGGTGACCGCGGGTGATGTCGCAACAATTGAAGTACTCGACGAATTCGGCGCACAGATTTCGCTGACAGTGGTCACCAATGCGTTTATGGAGATCGCTGTCAACCGCAATCCCGGCCAATCGCGCATCGGCACGGTCGTCATCGACGTCAACACGGGTGAGATCGTGATCGATTCGTTTTCATTCGGCTTTCCCAGCACGGCGTCTACGGACGATATCGCCTGCCTGTTTGCACCCGACCCCGAGGACGAATTCGTCTGTGTCCTCAGCGATGCGACGACGGGTGACCTTGTTGCCGGCGCGCACGGAACGTTTCAGGTCAATGGAAATCAGGTCAGCGGTTCGGGCAACCTGTATGCCGCACCGGGAGAGAGCTTGGCCGATGGTTCAAGTATTGCGCCTCTGATGATCAGCTCCGGCACGGTTGCGGAAGACAACACGCTCGATGTGACGGTCAACAGCGTCGGCCTGGATATCACCGTGATGACCTTATTCGATGCTACGTTTGATCGCGGTGCCAATCTCGCGACGCTGGAGGCTATGTACACTAGCTTCGACCTGTTTGGCGACATGTCGTCGTTCAATATCGATGTGAACGGCGCCATCAGTGGCCAAAGCGCGTCCGGTTGTGTTCTTAGCGGGCAGGTTTCCGTTATCGATGCAGCGGCAAACGCTTATGACGTCAATCTCGTGGCGGACGCGGCAACCTGCGGTGCCCTCGGTGGTGACTACAACGGACTCGGCACGACGCAAGACGATATGGCGACGGACGATGCATTCATCTTCGCCGTGTTCGTCGACGGCCAGCGGATGATCGTCGGTGAAGCCGTGAAATAACGTGAGCCACCATCGATCCGCTTCCACCTGGACAACGAGACCACGGTAGCCGTGGTGAGCCCGCGTCACACCTATGCCGGCATGCTCCGGAATGGTGGCCCGGCATGGACCGGAACGGTGGCCCCGCATGCTCCGGAATCAGTGGCCGGCATGGACCGGAATACGCATTCAGGCGGAACATGCAATTAATGAGGGGTCTCCGCCGCTTCCCTCGCCAGCGCCTCCCTGACATCGGCGATCGTGGGGAGGTTCACATTCACCCCGACAGCCTCGTCGGAACCCAGGGGATGACAGTGCGCATCGATGAACCCTGGCACGACCGTCCGCCCGGCTGCGTTGACACGCTCTGTATCAGGACCGGCCAGCGATTCGATTTCCTCGTCTGTGCCGACCGCAAGCAGTCGATCGCCGCGGACCGCCAGGGCGCTGGCCCTTGGCCCGGCCGGGTCGATGATCCACACGCGGCCACCCGTAACAATCATGTCGGCCCGGACACCAGTCGAAGCTACCGCCGCGTACGCCGATGGCAGTGCCGCAGCGAAGCCGGCTGGCACTACCGCAGCGCTCGAGCCAGGGAAATTGCGCCTGGTGATCTGCTACTTCATTGTCATTCTCCATTCTATTTATCGTTTCAACAGCCGATTGAAAGCTGCAAGCTCACAACGCCCGCTATCTTTGGAGTACGCAAAGATCCTCGTGTAACCGCCGGGTGAATAGCCAATCACTTGGCGGTTACCTGACACCGCGAAGTTTCTCGGACAGCAATACGGATCGCTTCTGATTCCTCGATACTCAGGCTGTGCCACGCCCGGCGAGCCAGATTATGCTTGCAAACCTGTAGTCAGGATTGTGCCCGAATCACCTAAGAGATTGTTATTACAGGAATCAAAATGTGTTGCCCAGGCAGACGAACAGAATTCACAATGTTGATTCAGGCATCCCTGCGACCATTTCGAAGCGCTTGGTCTGCGACGCGCAAATCGTCGTCGGTGTCGACGCCGGCACCGGGTCGCACTTTCGGTTGGCCTACCCGGATGCGCATGCCGAGGTGCAGCGCCCGCAATTGTTCCAGTTGTTCGCAGATCTCGAGCGCCGATGGCTTGGCCGCGACCATGCGCAACAGTGCACGGACCCGGTACGCATAAATTCCGTGGTGGTGCAGCGCTGTGTCTTTTGCCAGACCCAGCGCATCCATACTGCGGGCATGAGGAATGGCGGCTCGACTGAAGATCAACGCGTAGCCTTTCGCATCGAGCAGCACCTTGACGATGTTCGGATTGTGCAGATCTGCGATTGCAGAAAGCGGTGATGCCAAAGTACCAATGTCGGCGCCATCGTCGTCGAGCAAAGCCGCGCACTGATTGATCAGTTCAGCCGGCATGGTCGGTTCATCGCCTTGCAGGTTGACGACGATGCGCTCGCCAGCCCACTTCCGGACCCTGCAGACTTCGGCGATCCTGTCGCTGCCGGAGGGATGTGTGGTCGCGGTCATGCAAACATCCGCGCCAAACGCAGCGGCCGCCTCTGCGATGCGCCGGTCGTCCGTGGCGATGACGACGCTCTCGGCATCGCTTTCACTGCCGCGTTCCCATACATGCTGCAGCATCGGCTTGCCGGCCAGTATCCGCAACGGCTTGCCCGGCAGCCGGCTCGATGCGTAGCGCGCCGGGATTACGACGTGGAAGCGTTGCTTCGACAAAGTTCTTCCTTTTTCTTTTGCAGAAAAATATTCAGTTCTTCCAGCCAGTTCGAACGGCCCGCATTCGGGAACTTGACGGTTACCGGGACATACCAGCAGTTGCCCACGGGAAGTCCGCTGCATTTTACCGCGTCCTTTTCCGTCATGACGATCGGCAGGCCGTCGCCGAACGCCAGGTGTTTCGCGGTCAGTTGCAGGTGGTCGCGATAGGCATGCGGAATGACGCGCATCCCGTGTGCTTCCAGCATGCGAAAGAAGCGCGTCGGGTTGCCGATGGCGGCAACGGCGTGCACGGTTTGCCCGGCGAAGTCACCGAGTGTGCGACTCGATTCGCCGTTGAGTTCACGCATTTGCTTCGGCACCAGCGTGAAGGCCGATGAGGAGCGGTCCGTGAGCCGGCGAAGAAACGGTACGTCCACGTCCTGGCCCTCGGTCTGCACCAGCACCCGGTCGACACACTGCAGCCTGTCCAGCGGTTCGCGCAACGGCCCGGCCGGCAGCAACAGGCCGTTCCCCGTGCCGCGAAGCCCGTCGATGACGGCAATCTCGTAGTCCCTGGCCAGCCGGTAGTGCTGCAGGCCGTCGTCGGCGATGACGACATCGGCGCCGGCGGCAATCGCCGCCCTGGCGGCGGCCACACGATCCGGGTGCACGAACACCGGGCAACGGCTGCGTGCCGCAATCAAGATGGCCTCGTCACCCACCGTGGCCGGGCTGCTGCCGGCCGTCGCCTCGACGGGTACCGGGCCTACCTTGCCGCCGTAGCCGCGGCTGACGACGCCCGGCTTGTGACCGCGAATCTTGAGCTCCCGCGCCAGCCAGATCGTGATCGGTGTCTTGCCGGTACCCCCCACCGTGATGTTGCCCGCGACCACCACGGGCACGGACAAGCGGTGACTCCTGAAGACGCCGATCCGGTACAGGGCCAGGCGCAACGAGACCAGGACGGAAAAGACCAGGCTGAAGGGCC
Organism: Woeseiaceae bacterium; assembly: GCA_022615525.1. Classification (GTDB taxonomy): domain Bacteria; phylum Pseudomonadota; class Gammaproteobacteria; order Steroidobacterales; family Woeseiaceae; genus JAKEGN01. The sequence goes on along the minus strand of JAKEGN010000075.1, from coordinate 281 downwards.
ACAGCAGGAAACGCCATGCGGATTCTCCGTACCACAGCCGTTGCAACCAGTCCTGGTCATTACCGTTCTGTCTGACCATGCCGGGTCGCGTCAGGACCTGTCACTACCGGATTCGTCGCCGCCGGATTCGTCACTGGCGGATTCGTCGCTGAATTGCATCCGATAGAGACCTGCATACTGCCCATCGAGCGCCAGCAGTTCCGGGTGGGTACCGGATTCGACGATGCGCCCGTGGTCGAGCACGATGATCCGTTCGGCATTCTCGACCGTCGACAGGCGGT
>JAKEGN010000006.1 GCA_022615525.1 Woeseiaceae bacterium | reverse complement strand
GAGGCAAGGTCTGTCCCCCACGCACTTCACCAACCCAGCCGCTGCACGCGCAACCACTTGCGCACAGAAAATCGCCACAATGGCCGGAAATCAGGCGCGAGTTGCGAAAGTCGGGCTAGGTGGAAAATAAATCCGGCACCTTTTACCTAGGCCACGTCCCGGCTGCAGTGCCTTGCTCGGTCGCCGAACAAATCCGGCACCTTTCTCCCCGCAGCGGCTTTTCGGTCAGTCCTCGTGCAGCGCGGGCTCGGAGGCGTAGCGGCGCCCGTTTTCGACATAGTGCCGCGCCGACGCCTGGAGCAGGGCGAACTCATCCGCTTTGAGAGGGCGCAGGACCCTGGCCGGGGAACCGAGAATCAGGACGCCATCCGGAAACTCCTTGCCTTCCGTGACGAGTGAATGAGCGCCGACCAGGCAATTGTTTCCGATGCGCGCGTTGTTCAGGATCGTGCTGCCTATGCCGACCAGCGATCCGTCGCCAATACGGCATCCGTGCAGCATGACCCGATGGCCGACTGTCACGTTGCGGCCGATCTGCAATCGTATGCCGGTATCCGTGTGCAGGACCGATCCATCCTGGATATTGGAGTTCTCGCCGATCTCGATCCAGTCGTTGTCGCCCCTGATCACGACATTGAACCAGATGCTGGCACCCTGACCGATCCGCACGCTGCCGATGATGGTGGCATTGTAAGCAACGAAATGATCCGTCCCTTCGAACTGCGGCCGTCGCTCGCCGAGGCTCGCAATCATCTGGCCGTGGCCTGGTTTGCAACTGCGGCGGTCGCGGCCGCTATTGCATCCGGGTCGCCGAGGAAGCGACGCGAGCGAGGTTCGAGCTTGCCATCGAACTCATAGACGATCGGGACCCCGGTCGGAATGTTGAAGCCCGTGATGTCCTCGTCAGAAATTCCGTCGAGCATCTTGATCAATGCGCGAAGACTGTTGCCGTGCGCGGCGACGAGTACGTGCTTGCCGGCCTTGAGGTCCGGTGCGAGCAGCTCATGCCAGCAGGGCCGGACGCGCTCCAGCGTGGTGGCCAGCGACTCGGTCGCCGGCAGCCCGGCGATCCCGGCGTAGCGCGAGTCGTGCCGGGGATGCCTGTCATCCGCCGGATCGAGTGCGGGAGGTGCCGTGCTGTAGCTTCGCCTCCAGACCAGCACCTGCTCGGCCCCGTACCTGGCGGATGTCTCGGCCTTGTCGAGTCCTTGCAAGGCACCGTAGTGGCGTTCATTGAGCCGCCAGTCGCGAATGACCGGGATCCACATGCGATCCATTTCGTCCAGCATCAACCACAGGGTTCGTATCGCCCGTTTCAGGACAGACGTGTAAGCGATGTCGATGGCAAAATCCAGGTTGCGAACCTCGCGGCCGGCACTGATCGCTTCCGCGCGTCCCTGCTCCGTGAGGTCGACATCGGTCCAGCCGGTAAATAGGTTCTGCAGGTTCCAGATACTTTGCCCGTGACGGCAAAGCACGAGTCGTCCGGGCATCATTGCTCCCTGGGCTTCCGGTGTTGTCAACCGCCGGCCAATCGCCGGAGTTCCTGTGCGGCAACCGACAATGTGGCAAAGTCGATTTCCGGGCGCAACCGCATTTCTGCGATCACGGCATCCAGTTGGCGCACGGCAGCCCCGTTCTCCTCGAGCCACGCTTCGAAAATGTCGATCGGTTTCAATTTGCTGCGGCGCTTCAACAGGCTGGCTGAAAGCTCTCGTCTCAAGCGGTAGAACTCGTCACGCAGGTTGCTGCGGGCGATAGCCTGCCAGCGTCCCTGCACGGCAAGGTCCTCGACCGACCGGTTGAGCCATATGAATCCGAGCCGTTCGCTCAGCGTCGAGTACATTCGCGCCGTTTCGGTAATGTCTTTCTTATGGATATTCGCGAGGTCGGCTATGTCCAGGCCGCCGCGAGTCAGCAGCAGTCCGGCCATTTTTCGCGCCAGTTTTTCCGGCGTCCCGCGCTGCATGTGTTCGTCGGCAATCGCCTTCAACCGCTCTTTGGAGACATTCGAGACGAAACTCTGGACCTTCGCGTAAACCGTGGTCATTCCCGGCTTGAGGTGTTCGACGGCGGCGACGATGTCCAGTGCATCTCCGTAACGCCACAACAGCCAGTAACAGGCATGCCTGAGTATGCGGCTGACCTCGAACATCATGTCCTGCTGTACGGTTGCCGGAATCTGGTTATCCAGCGATTCTATGGTTCGCCAGATTTCGGTGGCATCACAGACCTCGCGCGCGACGACATAGGCGCGGGCTATCGCGACGACGTCGGCACCGGTATCGTTCTGCACGCGCTTGACGAATGCAGGACCCATTCGATTGACGATGTTGTTCGCAATGAGGGTTGCAAGAATCTCGCGGCTCAGGCGGTGTCCCGGGATGAGATCGCCGTAGCGGCGCCGCAATACGGCTGGAAAGTATCGTTGCGGATCCGTGGTCAGGAAGTCCTCGAGTGACTGGGGAGATTCCGCGAGGCCGTTGTACAGGTCGATCTTGGCGTAGCTGAGTATAACCGCGATCTCGGGACGCGTGAGTCCCTGTTTCTTCTCGCGCCGTTCGTCGATTTCCGCCTCGTCCGGAAGGTACTCGAGGGCGCGATCGAGCAAACCCGACTTTTCCAGGTTCTGGATCAGGCGCGCCGACTCGTCCAGTCTCTCGCTCGCGTGCGCTTCCATCATGCTGATTGCCTGGGACTGCAGGTAATTGTTGCGCAGCACGAAGGCGGCGACATCGTCGGTCATTTGCGCGAGCAGCCTGTTTCGCTGCGGACGCGTCAGGCCTTTTTCCTTCTCTGCTGCACTCAGCAGGATCTTGATGTTGACTTCCCGGTCGGAGCTGTCGACGCCGCCGGAATTGTCGATGAAGTCCGTATTGACGCGGCCGCCGTTCAGGCTGTACTCGATACGACCGCGCTGTGTCAGGCCGAGGTTTCCGCCTTCGCCGATCACCTTGCATCGCAGCTGGTTGGCATTGACACGCAGGTTGTCGTTACTGCGATCGCCGACCTCCAGGTTTCCTTCGGTGCTCGCTTTGATATACGTACCGATCCCGCCGTTCCATAACAGGTCGACCGGCATCCGCAGGATGGCGCGGATAAGTTCGTTCGGTTGCATCGTCGCTGCTTCGGTACCGAGCATTTCCCTGACTTCGCGGCTCAGCTTGATCTGCTTGGCCTGCCGCGAATGAATGCCGCCACCCTCGGAGATCAGTTTTTCGTTGTAGTCGGCCCAGGAAGAGCGCGGCAGCGCAAACAGTCTCTTGCGTTCATCGAAGCTGGCCTGCGGATCCGGCCGCGGATCCAGGAAAATGTGTTCGTGATTGAACGCAGCAAGCAGTTTGATCATGGTCGACTGCAGCAGGCCATTACCGAATACGTCACCGCTCATGTCACCGATACCGGCAACGGTGAAAGGCTCCTTCTGCACGTCAATTCCCTGTTCCCGGAAATGGCGCTTCACCGCTTCCCAGGCGCCGCGTGCGGTGATGCCCATCTTCTTGTGGTCGTATCCGGCGGATCCGCCGGATGCAAACGCATCGTCGAGCCAGAATCCGTATTCCACCGACACGCTGTTGGCGATGTCGGAGAACGTGGCCGTGCCCTTGTCCGCGGCAACAACGAGGTATGGATCGTCGCCGTCGCGGCGAATGACGTTGGCGGGCGTAATGACTTTGCCATCGACGATGTTGTCGGTGATATCGAGCAATCCGCGGATGAAGATCTTGTAACAGGCGATCCCTTCCGCGAGTACGACGTCCCGATCGCCCCTGGGCATGCGCTTCGGTACGAAACCGCCCTTGGCACCGGTCGGGACAATGACCGTATTTTTCACGACCTGCGCTTTCATCAGTCCAAGGACTTCGGTACGAAAGTCCTCGCGGCGATCGGACCAGCGTATGCCCCCGCGTGCAACATATCCGCCGCGCAGGTGAACGCCCTCGACGCGCGGCGAGTATACGAATACTTCGAACTTCGGCCGCGGCTTTGGCGCTTCGGGAATCCTGGCAGGATCGAGCTTGATCGAAATGCATGGCTTGAACTCGCCGTTGCTGTCGCGTTGATAATAGTTGCTTCGCAGCGTCGCACTGATCGTGCCGGCGAATGCGCTGAGGATACGGTCTTCGTCGACGCTGTTTGCACGCGCGATCTTCCGCGAAATACCCGCCAGGCAGTGCTCCAATTCCGCTGCCCGGTCCTTTTTCCCTATCGAGGGATCGAACTGCAGCTCGAACTGCCGTACCAGGCTCCTCACAAGCCCGGCATGGTCGGCAAGTACGTCCTCCATGTATTTCTGGCTGAAAGGGATGCCCAGTTGCAACAGGTACTTTGCGTAACACCGGACCAGCGAGACCTGTCGCCAGTCCAGGTCCGCCGCGAGCACCAGTCGGTCGAACCCGTCGCTCTCCGTGATCCCTCGCCACGCCTGTTTGAAGCTGTCCTGGAAGCTCGCCGAGACGGAGTCGAGATCGAGCTCGTCCGCGCCTGTGAATCGCAGTTCGAAATCCTGGATCCAGAATTGGCGGCCACGCCGCAGCGTCAGTTTGTAAGGGCGCTCGCTGAGAACGAAGGCACCCATGTCCTCGAGCATCGGCAAGACCCGCGAGAGCAGCAGCGGCTCGTCTGCGGAGAAGGTGCGGAAATTCAGGTGATCCGGAGCGGCACCCGGCGCCTTGTGCAACAACAGCGTATTGTCGTGCTCGCCCTTTACCAGGCCGTCAATGCGTTTGATATCGAGGCAGGCGACGACCGGCGGCGTGTCGCCCTGGTACGCAAGGTTGAAACTCTGTCCGTATGCCCGGTAAAGCGCGTGGCCGTCCGCCTCGCCGAATCGGCTGCTGAGCTGGCTGCGCAGCTTGTCGCGCCAGGTGACCACGGCCTCCGCAATCTTTTGCTCGATTTCCCGGATACTTATTTGCGGCTTGTCCGTCATCCCCGTCCTGACGATCGTGTGCATCCTGGCCAGCGGGGAATCTGAAATCTGTACGCTGGTATCAACGGAGATGCCCATCAGTGCACGTTGCAGTATGTCTTCGACCCTGCGGCGAACCGCAGTCGTGTACTTCTCGCGGGGAATGTAGACGATGCAGGAAAAGAAGCGACGAAACGCGTCCCGGCGGAGAAAGAACTTGACCCGCCGCCGGTCCTGGAGATTGAGTATGCCGTTCGTGGTACGTACGAGATCCTGTATGGAGCTCTGGAACAGCTCGTCGCGCGGGTACGACTCGAGTATGTGCAGCAATGCCTTGCCCCGATGGCCGGAGGGGTCGAGCTGCGACCGGTCGAGCACGCGCCTCACCTTGAGTCGCAGCAGCGGGATGTTTCTCGGGCTCTCGCTGTAGGTTACGGACGTGAATAGTCCGAGAAAACGCCGCTCGCCGACAGCATTGCCCTTCGAATCGAATACCTTGACGCCGACATAGTCGAGGTAGCTGGAGCGATGCACCGTCGAGCGCGAATTCGCTTTGGTGATGATCAACAAGTCCTTGCTGCGCGTGAGCTTGCGCATTTCCTTGCTGAGTTCGATCGCTCCGCCGCCGCGTTCGTCCTTCGTCAGCACGCCGAGTCCGGTGCCCTTGACAGGGCGCAGGAACAGCCTTTCCCCTCGTTTCAGCAGCCGGTATTCCCGGTAACCAAGGAAAGTGAAGTGATCGTCGGCCATCCAGCGCAGCAACGCCTCGCTTTCCTGCAGCAATTCAGGGTCCGCGCCGTGACGCTCCTTGCCCAGCGACGTACTGGACTCGAGCATCCTGGCTCGCATGTCCGGCCAGTCGCGCACGGCCGATCTCACGTCGGCGAGTACCTTGAGGACCTCCTGTTCCAGTACCTTGAGATGATGCAGGTCAGGTTCGCGATCGACCGAGAATCGCACATAGGACTCGGCGATACCGCCCGTCGCATTGCGCTCGAGGACCTCGAGCAGCTTGCCGCGAGCATCGCGCCGCACCCGTAGCACCGGGTGGATGGTCATGTGCACCGCGAGGTCCTGGTGGGCGATGGCCGCGGACACCGAATCCACGAGGAACGGCATATTGTCATTGACCATCTCGACGATCGTGTACTTCGAGTCGTAGCCGTCCACTTTCTCTGTGGGATTGAAGATTCTGAGCTTCACCTCGCCGGATTTGCGCGTTCTGGCAAACTCGAGATGCGAGACGGCCGCCAGGCCCATGATCTTCGGCGGCTTCCCGACCATGTCATCGACGGGAACATTGGCGAAATACTGCGACAGGAACTGATTGATCTTCGCGCGGTTACGCAGGACGCTTGAAGCCGGTCTGGCCGCGATGATGTCGTCGATCAGGTTTTGCGGCAGGTCGCTGCTGCGACGGTGTTTTTGTGCTGGCACTTGCAGACGCTCCGGGCCGGCTGGTCTGGTATGGGGGAGTTGGCGGGACTCTATAACGAACTACTGCGGTTTTTCCAGATCGTCGATTACCGCTGCAAGGAACCGGCAGGCCTCGCCGCCGGTAATGCATCGATGATCGAAACTCAGCGACAATGGAATCCTGCGATGAACTTCGATGCCGCCCATTACGGCGACGACATCGTGTTGCAGTTTGCCCGTGCCGAGTATGGCAACGGTGGGCGGCACCATCAATGGCGTCGCGTAACGTCCCGCAAGCATGCCGAAATTCGAAACGGTAATCGTGTAATTGACCATGTCCTGCGGAGCGACGGTGCGATCCAGCGTCGCTTTCTTCATCCTTGCCACTTCGTCGCGAATCTGGTCGAGAGTCATTTCCTCGACATGCCGTATGACCGGCACGATGAGACCGTCGTCCGTGTCGACCGCCAATGCGATATCGACCCGGGACTCCTGTTGATGACTCATGCTTTGCGCGTTGAAGAATCCGTTCAACGCCGGCGCCTTGGCGCAACCGGCCGCGGTCGCGCGCAGGATCCGTGCAGTGAAGTCGCGTTTCATGATCCACTCATGAATATCCGCATCGTCAAAGATGGTGCACAGCGCAACCTCGTTGCGATGCTGCGTCATGCTTTGTGCCATGGCACGCCGGGGGCCGCGCAGGGCTTCGGAGCGGCCCGGCGTGGGACTCGTGTGCGCAGGGCGCGGTTTTGCTACCGTGTTCTGGTACCGGGCCAGGTCGCCACTGGTGACCTGACCATTCTTGCCGGTGGCCGGGACATCGGCGAGGTCAACGCCTAGGCGCCGGGCCTCGGTGCGGACCGATGGAGTCGCCTTGACACGGCCTCCCTTGCGCTGCCGGCCGCCTCCGGCAATGGCGGTCTCCTGCAACAGGCCGCCGCCGGTGGGCACGTTTCCGACGACCGTCGCCGCATCTTCCTTTTCCGGCATCGTGGCCTCGGGTTCCGGCGTGCTCTTCGGTTGCCGGGCAACCGAACCGGCCTCCGCAAAATCGACCAGCGGGGCGCCCGTCGCGACGATATCGCCGGCCCGCGCATGTAGCCTGGCTATGACTCCGGAATAGGGGG
>JAKEGN010000074.1 GCA_022615525.1 Woeseiaceae bacterium | reverse complement strand
GGTGCAGCATGACCGGTGTGCGGCGGCTACCGTCGGCGGCGACATATTCGGCGCCGAGGCGGCCCGGCATGGAGAAATCCACCTGGATCGTGCCGCACTGCCAGACCCGGCCGATGCTGTCCTTGAGCGAAAACTCGATCTTGGGGCCATAGAAGGCCCCCTCCCCCGGCTGCAAATCCCAGGGCAGGTTTTTGGCATTGAGCGCCTGTTCGAGGGCGTGTTCGGCACTGTCCCAGCTCTCATCGGAGCCGATACGGTTCACCGGACGGGTGGACAGGCGATATTGCACTTCCTTGAAGCCAAAGTCCGCATAGACCTTGTGCAGCAGGTCAATAAAAGCAGAGACCTCGGATTGAATCTGTGCCTCGGTACAAAAAATGTGCGCATCGTCCTGCACGAAGCTGCGCACGCGCATCAGTCCGTGCAATGCCCCCGACTGCTCATTGCGGTGACAGGAGCCAAATTCCGCAAGACGAAACGGCAGGTCGCGGTAACTCTTGATGCCCTGGTTGTAAATCTGGATATGACAGGGGCAATTCATCGGCTTGACCGCGTACAGGCGCTTTTCCGATTCGGTGATGAACATGTCGGCGTGAAACTTTTCCCAATGACCCGACTTCTCCCAGAGCGAACGGTCCACGAGTTGCGGCGTGCGAATCTCGCGATAGTCGTTATCGCGCCACAGCCGGCTCATGTACTGCGTGATCGCCTGATACAGCCGCCAGCCGCGTTCGTGCCAGAACACCATGCCAGGGGCCTCTTCCTGTATGTGAAACAGGTCGAGCGCCTTGCCGAGTTTGCGATGATCGCGCTTCTCGGCTTCTTCCAGCCGGTGCAGGTATTCGTCCAGCGACTTCTTGTCCGCCCAGGCCGTGCCGTAGATGCGCTGCAGCATCTCGTTGTTCGAATCGCCACGCCAATACGCACCGGCGAGCTTCATGAGTTTGAAGGCCTTGAGTTTGCCGGTAGCGGGCACGTGCGGACCGCGACACAGGTCCGTGAATTCGCCCTGGCTGTAGAGCGAAATATTCTCACCTGCCGGAATGCCGGCGATGATCTGCGCCTTGTATTCCTCGCCCTGGTCGCGGAAAAACTTCACGGCATCATCGCGCGGCATGAGTTGCCGTGACACGGGATGATCACGCTTTGCGATCTCCTGCATACGTTTTTCGATCGCTGCGAGATCGGATTCCGTAAAGGGGCGGGAGTAGGCGAAGTCGTAATAGAAGCCGTTTTCAATCACCGGACCGATTGTGACCTGCGCCTCCGGGAACAACTCTTTCACGGCATGCGCGAGCAGGTGTGCGGTCGAGTGGCGGATGATCTCGATACCATCGGCATCCTTGTCGGTGACAATCGAAACGCCAGCATCGGCCTCGATACGATGCGATGTATCCACAAGCCGGCCATTGACCTTGCCGGCGAGCGCCGCGCGCGCAAGGCCCGCGCCGATGCTCGCTGCAACCTCGGCGACCGTTACAGGATTGGTAAAGGACTTCTGGCTGCCGTCCGGCAGAGTGATGACTGGCATGTTGCAAGCTGGCGGCCGATACGAGGGGCCGTCCGACAGTTCCTCAAATGTTGAATTGGTAGGCGCGATTGGAGTTGAACCAACGACCCCCACCATGTCAAGGTGGTGCTCTAACCAACTGAGCTACGCGCCTATAAGGTTGCGGAGTTTAAAGCTTGGGCCATCGGCCGGCAAGCTAAATGAAACGACTGGTCGTGATTTATGTCCATGTAGTCACATCAGCCCGCCCGTCCAGCGATTACCCCGAAGTTGCGCGCCCTGATCGCCTGAATCCGGTCGCGGACGCGTGCGGCGTCCTCGAATTCGAGGTTCTTGGCGTGAGCGTGCATCTGCTTTTCGAGTTTTTGCAGGAGCTTGCCGAGTGCGCTCGGTGTGAGTTCGTATTCCCCCGGTTCTTCGGCAGCGAGCGCGAAGTTGCGTGCGCCATACGGCTCGGTGGTGCGTGCGCCTTCAATGATGTCTTTGACGGCTTTACGTACTGACTTTGGCGTGATGCCGTGCTCAGTGTTATAGGCACGCTGCTTTTCCCGGCGGCGTTCGGTTTCGCCGATAGCAACCCGCATCGAGTCCGTAATCTTGTCGGCATAAAGTATCGCCGTGCCATGCACGTGACGGGCGGCGCGGCCGATGGTCTGGATGAGCGAGCGTGTCGAGCGCAGGAAGCCCTCCTTGTCGGCATCGAGAATGGCGACCAGCGACACCTCGGGCAGGTCCAGCCCCTCGCGCAGCAGATTGATGCCGACCAGCACGTCGAACACGCCGGCGCGCAGGTCGCGGATGATCTCGACGCGCTCGACGGTTTCGATATCGGAATGCAAATAGCGCACCTTGACGCCATGCTCGGCAAAATACTCGGTGAGGTCTTCGGCCATTTTCTTGGTCAGCGTGGTGACCAGAACCCGCTCGCCGACGGCAACGCGCTTGCGTATTTCGGACAGCAGGTCGTCAACCTGCGTTGAAACCGGTCGAATAATCACGTCCGGATCCGTGAGTCCGGTCGGCCGCACGACGAGGTCAACCGGATCGCCCGAATGCTGCATCTCATACGGGCCGGGTGTTGCCGACACGAAGGTCGTCTGTGGCATCAGACGCTCGAATTCATCGAAGCGCAACGGCCGGTTGTCCAGCGCCGACGGCAACCGGAAGCCATACTCGACCAGTGTCTCCTTGCGCGAGCGGTCGCCTTTATACATGCCGCCGAGTTGCGGGATGGTGACATGCGACTCGTCAATGAAAAGCAACGCGTTGTCCGGCAGGTAGTCAATCAGTGTCGGCGGCGGTTCGCCGGGTTTGCGGCCGGATAGATAACGCGAGTAGTTTTCAATGCCTGGGCAATAGCCGAGTTCCTGCATCATTTCCATGTCCAGTCGCGTGCGTTCTTCCAGACGCTGTGCCTCAACGAGTTTGTTCGCGGCGCGCAACTGGTCGAGACGCGGGCGCAGTTCCTCGCGGATTTTTTCGATGGCGCCCAGGATCGTCTCGCGCGGTGTCACATAGTGCGATGACGGGTAGATCGTGGTGCGTTGCAGGCTGTTCACCGCCTCGCCGGTGAGCGGATCGAATTCGGCCAGCGTTTCAATCTCGTCACCGAACAGGCCGATTCGAATCGCGAGACGTTCTGACTCAGCCGGAAAAATGTCAATCACATCGCCGCGCACGCGAAACGTCGCGCGGTGCAATTCGTAATCGTTGCGTGTGTACTGGAGTTCTGCAAGCCGTGTCAGGATCGCGCGCTGATCCATGATGGCGCCGACCTTGAGGTGCAGGATCATGGCGTGATAGGCGTCCACATCGCCCAGACCGTAGATCGCCGACACCGTGCCGACGATGATCGCATCCGGCCGCTCCAGCAGTGCCTTGGTCGCGGACAGGCGCATCTGCTCGATCTGTTCATTGATCGAGGCGTCCTTTTCTATATAGGTGTCGGACGAAGGGACATAGGCCTCCGGCTGGTAGTAGTCGTAGTAAGAAACGAAATACTCCACGGCGTTGTGCGGAAAGAAATCGCGCATCTCGGCGTAAAGCTGTGCTGCCAGCGTCTTGTTCGGGGCTAGCACCAGCGCCGGGCGCTGCACGGCGGCGATGACGTTTGCGACCACATAGGTTTTGCCGGAGCCGGTGACACCGAG
>JAKEGN010000073.1 GCA_022615525.1 Woeseiaceae bacterium | reverse complement strand
GAAAGTTCCTGCAGGTGTCGACAGCGGTGACAGAATTCGCTTGTCCGGCGAAGGCGAGGCCGGCCGTAACGGCGGACCGCCCGGCGATTTGTACGTCGAGATACGCGTCAAAGCACACAAGCTTTTCGAACGCTCCGGTGCGGACCTTTCCTGCGAGGTGCCGGTCAGTATCGCGGCAGCCACGCTGGGCGGCGAGGTGGAGCTGCCGACCCTGGACGGTCATGTGTCACTGAAGATTCCTTCGGGAACCCAATCCGGAAAGGTTTTTCGCTTGCGCGGCAAAGGCGTCTCGACAGTCAGGGACCGGCACATCGGCGACCTGTTTGCCCGGGTCGTGGTCGAGACTCCGATCAACCTGACCGAGGAACAGGCGGCGCTGCTGCGACGATTCGATGAACTGGTGACTTCGGGTGGCAGCAGGCACAATCCCCGCGCCGGTGGATGGTTGGATACCGTAAAACGGTTTTTCGAGCGAATCAGCCAATAGCATCTCGGGACTTCGCATGCTCAGAATCGCGCTGATCGGCGCAGGCAGGATGGGTCAGGCGATCGTCAGTGAAATCGCCACCTCGCCGGACCTGATACTTGCCGGCGTGTGCGTACGCGAGGGTGGCGAATCGGCAGCGATCACGCGGCTGTCGGCGCTTGGGGTCTCCCCCGACGTTCCGGTGCTCAGCCGCCCGCAAGATATACTGCGCAACGCAGACGTGGTGGTCGATTTCAGTTTGCCGGATGCCTGCGAGTCAGTCGCCAATGCGGCAGGCAGGCAAGGCATTCCGCTGGTCTGCGGGTTAACGGGCATCGATGCGCGCGGCCGGTCGGCCCTGCGGGACGCATCTGCGCACATCCCGGTCCTTTACGAGCGCAACATGAGCCTCGGGATAGCCGTGATGCAGGGTCTGGTTCGGCAGGCAGCGTCGGTACTCGGCAGTGATTTCAGTGCGTCAATTGCGGAAACGCACCACCGTCACAAGCGCGATGCGCCGTCCGGAACGGCGCTGCAACTTGGCGAGGTCCTGGCAGCGGGACGCGGCCAGCCGTTCGATTCGGTCTATTACTATGACCAGGACGGTACGTTGGGACCGCCAGCCGCCGGCGATATCGTGTATTCCGTGACCCGGCAGGGCGAGAATCCCGGTGAGCACAGCGTCATATTTGCCAGCGACAACGAGGTCCTCGAATTGACGCACCGGGTGACGAATCGACGGGTGTTCGCCCAGGGCGCACTCCGGGCGGCCGCCTGGCTGGTCAGCCAGCCGGCCGGCTACTACGGCCTTAGCGATCTGGTCGCCTGATTCCGGCTGGCGCCACCGGCATCGCTTGAGTAAACTACGTCGGGCCGCCGGACAGCCGGTGTCGCCTGAAGCGGAAGACTGACGTCCTTCCGCTTTTGCGCATCTGGAGTACGGGATTGACGAAAATCGACAGTAGTTTGCTGCCAGCACCTGACGGGCTCGACCGTTGACTACTCCCGCAATACTCGCACTCGAGGACGGCACCGTATTTCACGGCATCTCCGTCGGCAAGGAAGGCAAGACGATCGGCGAGGTCGTCTTCAACACCGCAATGACCGGCTACCAGGAGATTCTGACAGACCCGTCTTATTGCCGGCAGATCGTCACGCTGACCTATCCGCACATCGGCAATACCGGTACCAACAGCCAGGACATGGAATCGTCGCGCGTCCATGCGTCGGGCCTGGTGATCCGTGACCGCTCCATGGTGACGAGCAGCTGGCGATCGGAAAGGAGCTTTTCGGAGTTTCTGGTTGCGGGCAAGACCGTGGCCATTGCAGACATCGATACGCGAAAGCTGACGCGCATCCTGAGGGAGAAGGGCGCACAGTCCGGCTGCATCATGACCGGCGAAGTCGATCCTTCGATTGCCGTACAGCATGCGCGGAAGTTTCCCGGCATCGCCGGCATGGATCTGGCGAAGATCGTGACCACGGATCGCGCCTACCAGTGGTGTCACGGCAGTGAATTCGGCCGCCGGCCGCGAATACTCAGCCGGCGTATCGCTCCGTATCATGTGGTTGCCTACGATTTCGGCATCAAGCGCAATATCCTCCGGCTGCTCTCGGATCTTGATTGCCGTATGACAGTCGTGCCGGCAAAAACGCCGGCATCGCAAGTGCTCGGGTTGGCACCGGATGGTGTGTTCCTGTCAAACGGGCCGGGAGATCCCGAACCCTGCGACTACGCCATCGCTGCGATCAGGGACATACTCGAGGCCGACTTGCCGGTATTCGGCATCTGCCTGGGCCACCAGTTGCTTGGACTCGCGGCCGGCGCAAAGACGATCAAGATGAAATTCGGCCACCATGGCGCGAATCATCCGGTGCAGGATCTCCAGACCGGCAAGGTCCTGATCACGAGCCAGAACCACGGCTTCGCAGTGGACGAAGCAACGCTGCCGAAAAACGTCGTGGCGACTCATCGTTCCCTGTTTGACGGCAGCCTGCAGGGCATGGCCTACACCGACAAGCCGGCGTTCAGTTTCCAGGGCCACCCGGAAGCGAGCCCCGGTCCGCAGGATCTCGCGCCCATGTTCGAGCGTTTTATCAAGGCCATGGACGTATTGAAGCGCAGTCACACAAGGACGGCCCTTTCATTTTGATTAATTATGATAAAACAAAGTCTTACAAAGTATTTGTAAGGTATTTTATTTCACAAGATCCAGCCCGTTCCTGTGCTGCCCCGTAAGCCCGGACCATGCCAAAACGCAAAGACATCGACAGCGTACTGATCATCGGCGCGGGCCCGATCGTGATCGGTCAGGCCTGCGAGTTTGACTACTCGGGGGCCCAGGCCTGCAAAGCGCTGAAAGCCGAGGGCTACCGGGTGATCCTGGTGAACTCCAATCCGGCGACCATCATGACGGACCCTGAGACGGCCGATGCGATCTATATAGAGCCGGTGCACTGGACAGTGCTCGAACGGGTGATTGCACGGGAGAGGCCGGACGTCTTGCTGCCGACGATGGGCGGGCAGACCGCGTTGAATTGTGCTCTCGACCTGGTGCGCGAAGGCGTGCTGGAAAAATACAAGGTCGAGTTGATCGGTGCGTCGCGCGAGGCCATCGACATGGCCGAGGATCGCGAGTTGTTTCGCAAGGCGATGCAGGAGATCGGACTCGAGGTGGCGAAAGCGGAAATTGCGCACACGCTCGACGAGGCCCTGCAGAAGCAGCCGTCCATAGGGTTTCCTACAATCATCCGGCCGTCGTTCACCCTGGGCGGTACGGGCGGCGGCGTTGCCTACAATCGCGACGAGTTCGAGCAGATCGTGTCACACGGACTCGAAATGTCGCCGACCAGCGAAGTGCTGCTCGAGGAGTCCGTGCTGGGCTGGAAAGAGTTTGAGATGGAAGTTGTCCGGGATCGCAATGACAACTGCATCATTGTCTGCTCCATTGAGAATTTCGATCCCATGGGCGTGCACACCGGTGATTCGATTACGGTTGCCCCAGCGCAGACGTTGACTGACAAGGAATACCAGCGCATGCGCAATGCGTCGATCGACGTGTTGCGAAAGATCGGCGTTGAAACCGGCGGTTCGAACGTCCAGTTTGCAGTCAATCCGGAAGATGGCCGCCTGCTGGTGATCGAGATGAATCCGCGTGTGTCGCGGTCTTCGGCGCTGGCATCCAAGGCAACCGGATTTCCGATCGCCAAGGTCGCGGCAAAGCTGGCAATCGGCTATACGCTGGACGAATTGCGAAATGACATTACCGGCGGTGCGACACCGGCTTCGTTCGAGCCCACCATCGATTATGTCGTCACCAAGATTCCGCGTTTCACCTTCGAGAAATTTCCTGGCGCGAATCCACGCCTGACCACACAAATGAAGTCCGTCGGCGAAGTGATGGCGATAGGGCGCACCTTCCAGGAGTCATTGCAGAAGGCGCTGCGCGGGCTGGAAACCGGAATATCCGGCCTCGATGAGCGCTGCAGCGCGCCCGACAGCGATGAGACCCGCGACCAATTGCGCCATGAACTGGGGGTGCCTGGCGCAGAGCGCATTTTGTATGTGGCGGATGCGATGCGGCACGGTTTCTCGGCTTCCGACGTTGCGAAGTTGTCGCATATCGATCCCTGGTTTCTGGCGCAAATCGAGGACCTCGTTGCCGAGGAAGCAAGAATCGCCAGGGAAGGGCTGGAGTCGCTGGAGGCCATCCGGCTGCGGCAACTCAAACGCAAGGGATTCTCCGATGCGCGAATAGCCAGGTTGTTGCAACGTGACGAAGCCGCGATACGTCAGAAGCGCATCAAGCTGGGCATAAGGCCGGTATTCAAACGGGTCGATACCTGCGCCGCGGAATTTGCGACGACCACGGCGTACCTGTACTCGACCTATGAAGAGGAATGCGAGGCACTGCCTACTGACCGGCAGAAGATCATGATCCTCGGCGGCGGCCCGAACCGCATCGGCCAGGGTATCGAATTTGACTATTGCTGTGTCCATGCATCACTCGCCCTGAAGGAAGCGGGCTACGAAAGCATCATGGTGAACTGCAATCCGGAAACCGTATCGACCGACTACGACATTTCGGACCGGCTGTATTTCGAGTCGCTGACGTTCGAAGACGTTATGGAAGTCATAGACAAGGAAAAACCGAAAGGCGTCATCGTGCAGTACGGCGGCCAGACGCCGCTGAAGCTCGCAAGAGAACTGGAGGCGGCGGGTGCACCGATCATCGGCACGTCGCCGGATTCCATCGATCTTGCCGAGGACCGCGAGCGGTTCCAGAAACTCGTCGACAAACTCGGACTCCGGCAGCCGCCGAATCGCACAGCGCGCAACCCCCACGAGGCACTGGTACTCGGCGCGGAAGTCGGGTATCCGCTGGTGGTGAGGCCGTCCTACGTGCTGGGCGGACGGGCGATGGAAGTGGTGCACAGCCCGGATGACCTCGAAGCCTATATGGAGGCGGCCATACACGTGTCGAATTCGAGTCCGGTGCTGCTGGACCGCTTTCTCGACCGGGCCACCGAAGTGGACGTCGACGCGATTTGCGACGGCGAACGTGTGCTGATCGGCGGCATCATGGAGCACATCGAGCAGGCCGGTGTGCATTCCGGAGACTCCGGCTGTTCGTTG
>JAKEGN010000072.1 GCA_022615525.1 Woeseiaceae bacterium | reverse complement strand
GGTA
The DNA here is from genome assembly GCA_022615525.1 of Woeseiaceae bacterium. Classification (GTDB taxonomy): domain Bacteria; phylum Pseudomonadota; class Gammaproteobacteria; order Steroidobacterales; family Woeseiaceae; genus JAKEGN01. The sequence continues at coordinate 5,381 of JAKEGN010000072.1, read as the reverse complement.
ACTCATTGATCAGGACAGGAATCCGTGCGGAGATCCGGGCCGGAATCCGCGGCGCATTATAGAAGCTTCATGCCGCCTTCTGAAACTCCAGTTGATTGTCGGCAACGCCGATTTCGATGGTATCTCCGGGCTTGAACCGTCCTCGCAGGATCTCCTGCGCGAGCGGATTCTCCACCTGCTGCTGAATCGCCCGCTTCAACGGGCGGGCGCCGTACACCGGATCGAACCCTGTCGCCGCCAGCTTGTCGCGCGCCGCATCCGTCAGCACGATGGTCATATCGCGGTCCGCAAGCCGCTTGTGCAGATACCCGAGCTGAATATCGACGATCTTGCGAATGTGCTCCCGTCCCAATGGATGAAACACGACCACGTCGTCGACACGGTTGATGAATTCTGGCCGGAAGTGCTGTGACACGATCTCCATGACCGCCTGTTTCATCGCGACGTAATTCTGTTCGCCGGCCATTTCCTGGATCATCTGCGAACCGAGGTTCGAAGTCATCACGATGACACAGTTGCGAAAATCCACGGTTCGTCCCTGTCCGTCGGTCAGCCGCCCATCGTCCAGCACCTGCAATAGCACGTTGAAAACATCCGGGTGCGCTTTTTCGATCTCGTCGAGCAATATGACGGAGTACGGGCGCCGCCTCACCGCTTCGGTCAGGTAGCCGCCCTCCTCGTAACCAACGTAACCCGGCGGCGCCCCGATCAATCGGGCCACCGAGTGTTTCTCCATGAATTCGGACATATCGAGACGCACCATCGCGTCGTCTGTATCGAACAGGAATCCGGCCAGTGCCTTGGTCAGCTCGGTCTTGCCGACCCCGGTAGGACCGAGGAACAGGAACGAGCCGATGGGACGCCGCGGGTCCGAAAGCCCGGCCCGCGAGCGGCGGATGGCGTTCGCAACCGCCGTGAGGGCTTCCTCCTGACCCACGACGCGCTTCTGCACGATGGTTTCCATCTGCAGCAGTTTTTCCTTCTCGCCTTCGAGCATTTTCGATACCGGGATGCCCGTCCACTTGGAGACGATTTCGGCAACTTCCTCCTCGGTGACGTTGTTGCGAAGCAACGTCGTCTCCTTCGACTCGGCTTTCATTGCCTCGGCCAACTGCTTTTCGAGTTCGGGAATACGGCCATATTGCAATTCGGACATTCGGGTGAGGTCTCCTGCACGGTGAGCGGTTTCGAGCTCCAGCCGGGTGCGCTCCAGTTCCTCCTTGATGTGCGCCGCACCCTGCATCGCCGCCTTCTCGGCTTTCCAGATCTCCTCGAGGTCGGAATACTGCCGTTCCAGGTCGCCGAGCTGCGACTCGAGGTCGTCCAGGCGTTTTTTGGACGCTTCGTCGGACTCTTTTTTCAGCGCTTCGCGTTCGATTTTCAGCTGGATGATGCGGCGCTCCAGCCGGTCCATGACTTCCGGCTTCGAGTCGATTTCGATGCGGATACGCGACGCGGCCTCGTCGATAAGGTCGATCGCCTTGTCCGGAAGCTGGCGGTCGCTGATGTACCGGTGAGACAGCGTGGCCGCCGCGACAATCGCCGGGTCCGTGATTTCGACTCCGTGGTGTACCTCGTAGCGTTCCTTCAAGCCGCGCAGGATGGCAATCGTGTCCTCGACCGTCGGCTCGTTCACCAGTACTTTCTGGAATCGCCGTTCGAGAGCGGCGTCCTTTTCGACGTACTTGCGGTATTCGTCGAGCGTCGTCGCACCCACGCAATGCAGTTCGCCTCGTGCCAGCGCCGGTTTCAGCATATTGCCCGCGTCCATCGAACCTTCGGCCTTGCCGGCGCCGACCATGGTATGCAGTTCGTCGATGAAAAGAATGATCTGGCCTTCCTGCTTGGCAAGATCGTTGAGCACCGATTTCAGCCGCTCTTCGAACTCACCGCGGAATTTTGCGCCTGCGATCAGCGCGCCCATGTCCAGCGACAGGATGCGCTTGTTGCGCAGTCCGTCGGGGATTTCGTTGTTGACTATGCGTTGTGCCAGGCCCTCGACGATCGCAGTCTTGCCGACGCCCGGCTCGCCGATCAGCACCGGGTTGTTCTTGGTGCGCCTTTGCAGTATCTGAATGGTTCGGCGAATTTCGTCATCCCGCCCGATGATCGGGTCAAGCTTGCCTTGCTCCGCCCTCTCGGTCAGGTCGATGGTGTACTTCTCCAGCGCCTGCCGCGTGTCTTCGGCATTCGGATCGTTCACCTGCTGGCCGCCCCGCAATTCGTCGACCGCTTTCTCGATCGCTCCGCGGACTGCGCCTGCCTGTTTCAGGGTGTTGGCAAGCGGCGATTTGTCATCCAGGGCCGCCAGTACGAACAGTTCACTCGAAATGAACTGATCGTTGCGTTTCTGCGCGAGCTTGTCCGTCAGGTTCAGCAGCTTGTTGAGGTCATTACCGATATGGATATCGCCGCCCGTACCCTCGACCTTCGGCAGCCGGTCGAGTGCCACGCCGAGCTGGGAGCGCAGCAGGTTCACATTGACGCCGGACTTCACCAGCAGGCCGCGAACGGTGCTGCCCTGCTGGTCCAGCAGGGCCACGAGGACGTGCACCGGCTCGATGAACTGGTGATCCTGGCCCACGGCCAGGGACTGGGCCTCGGCCAGCGCCATCTGAAACTTGCTTGTCAGTTTGTCCATTCTCATAAAGCGAACCCGGGATCGTGTGGCATGACTGCGCAGGACATAGCGCCGTATGGCCTTATTTCAAGGCGGATTTCGAAAAACGAAGCTGCACATGCGGCCGCATTCGCCGTCCCGGCGGTAGGAGAAAAACCGCTGCCGGTCCGCGTACGTGCAGAGGCCGCCACCGAAAACCTGCCGTAATCCGGCTGCCTCGAGCCTCTGGCGCGCCAGGCCGTAAAGGTCGGCCTGCCAGCGGCCCCGTGCGTTCCTGGCGAAATGCAGGGCCGCGGCAGGATCACGGTCGCAGAATTGATCATGCAGCTCCGGGCCGACCTCGAAGGATGGCTGCGAAATGGCCGGGCCGAACCAGGCCAGGATCCGGCCAGGCGGCGCAGTCATGGCCGCTACCGTGGCTTCGAGCACGCCGTTCAGGAGACCGCGCCAGCCTGCGTGCGCTGCGGCAACTTCGTCGCCGTCCTGGCTGGTAAACAGCACCGGCAGGCAGTCGGCGGTCAACACGGCACAAGCCTTTCCGGCGCCACGAACCAGTATCGCGTCGGCTTCAGGCGCAACGGCTGCGTGCGGCGGGTCGACGATCACCCGAATCCCATGCACCTGGCTCAACCAGACAGGCTCCGCCGGCACCTTGCAGGTCTCGAGAAAGCGCCGGCGATTCTCCTCGACGCAGCCGGCGCTGTCTCCCACGTGAGCGCCGAGGTTCAGGGAATCGTAAGGCCCGCCACTTACACCGCCGGAGCGCAGGCTGGTGCCAGCGACGACGCCCGCGGGCGCTGGCCAGTCGGCTTTCAGCCACCCCGCCATCAGGATTTGACCGCCGGCGCCGCATGGCGCAGCACCTGCAACAGCTGCAGGAAATCGACCGGAGGATCGACGCTGACATTGACGGGCAAACCGCTGCGAGGATGCATGAACGAAAGGTTTTGCGCGTGCAATGCCTGGCGGCGAAAACGGCGCAAGGCATCGATCAATTCATCGCCCGCGCCGGCTGGCAGAGCGAGCCGCCCGCCGTAGGTGCTGTCACCGACCAGCGGGTGACGCCGGTGCGCAAGGTGCACCCTGATCTGGTGTGTCCTGCCCGTCTCCAGTTCGACACCTATATACGTATGCGACGCGAATCGTTCGATGACACGGTAATGCGTAATTGCCGGCTTTCCGTCATCGCGTACGGTCATTCTCTTGCGGTCCACGGGATGCCGGCCAATTGGCGCATCGACGGTGCCGCCGCCCGTCAACACGCCGTTGCATACGGCGACGTATTTTCGCGTGATCCTGCGTTCGGCCAACTGTCTCACCAGCGCGGTATGTGCCGTCAGGGTTTTGGCCACGAGCAGCAGGCCGCTCGTGTCCTTGTCGAGGCGATGAACGATTCCCGCCCGCGGCAAAGTTGCCAGTTGCGGTGCGTGATGCAACAGGCCGTTCATCAGCGTACCGCGCGTGTTGCCCGCACCGGGATGCACCACCAGCCCCGCAGGTTTGTTGATGATCAGCAGGTCGTCATCCTCGTAAACGACATCGATGTCTATCGACTCCGGGAGGCTTACAACCGCCGCTTCAGCGACGACCGTGAGTTCCACGAGTTCGCCCTCTTGCACGGGATCCCTCGGCCTTCTGCTGGCGCCGTGCACGGTGACGCGGCCCTGCAGTATCCATTCTTTCAGGCGGCTTCTCGAATAGTCCGGAAACATCCGCGCCAGTGCCAGGTCCAATCGCTGGCCGTCCAGCTGAGCAGGGACAGGTTGGGTGAGTCGTTCTGCTGGTTTTGCGTCGTTCATTCGGGAATTTCAGCTGCATCCGGCGGTTGCCGGTCCGGGTAGCGGCATTGCAGTTTACGGTATACTTCGGCACTTGGCCCGATTCCGGCACCAGCCGGCGGCAAGTATTCAATTCGGGATGTTGATGAACAAGCTCGCGCAACTTCACGCAGCGATTCAGGGGCACAGCGTCAGAAAGACCCTGCGGCGCTTCCTGCCGGTGGCGGCGCTTGCCCTGCTGCTCGGCGCCTGCGCCGGTAATGATGAGCAGGAGGATGCCTTCGTCAGGGACATCAAACAAGCCTACGAAAAGGCGCAGATTTCCCTGGAAAGCGGCAATTACCGGCGTGCCATCGAGATTTACGAAGCCCTGCAGGCGCGCTTTCCATTCAGCGAGTTCGCCACCCAGATCCAGCTGGAACTTGCCTATGCCTACTACAAGGCTGGCCAGAAGGAACAGGCCATCGATGCCGCGGACACTTTCGTTCGCGAAAACCCTACGCATCCGCGGGTCGACTACGCGTTGTACGTAAAAGGTCTGACGTATTTCGACCAGGACAAGGGAGCCCTGGAGAAACTGTTTCGCCGCAACACTGACAATCGGCCGCCGGTCGATGCCGAACTGTCGTTCTCGACTTTCCGGCGCCTGGTCGAACGCTATCCCGCGAGTCCGTATGCCGAGGATTCGAGGCAGCGCATGATCTACCTGAAGAACCGGCTCGCCGCATACGAGAACAGTGTTGCGGCCTACTACCTCAAGCTCGGCGCCTATGTGGCTGCCGCCAACCGCGCCAAGACGGCACTCGAGGAGTATCACGGCGCAGACAGCGGAGCCGAATCGCTGCGCCTGCTGATCGAGGCCTACGAAGCACTCGGCATGACCGAGCTCGCTGCCGACGCGCGCAAGGTGCTTGAGCAGAACTTCCCGGACGAGCGATCTTAGAGCTCGCATCGCCGTCGATGGGATTGCCCTGCAGGAGCGC
>JAKEGN010000071.1 GCA_022615525.1 Woeseiaceae bacterium | reverse complement strand
CAACAACCTGCGAGGATCCCGGCTTACGTTTTGCGTTTGACGGACGTGACGTTCGGCAACTGCTCGAGGCGCGAGATCACGCGGCTCAGCGCTGCCAGTCCCGGCACCGAGATGCCGATATCCATCACCGCTTGCAGACGCTGCTTGTCGGAGCGGGTCTGCACCCGGTCGATGCTGATTTTCTCATCCGACAGCACCGTGCTGATGTCGCGCAACAGGCCTTGCCGGTCGTAAGCGTAGAGTTGCAACTCCGCCGGATAGGTTGCGCTGGACGGATCGCCCCAGTTGACCTCGATGACACGCTCCGGATGGCGTGCATGCAAACTCAGGTAATTGCCGCAGTCCTGGCGATGAATGCTTACGCCGCGGCCCTGGGTTATATAACCGACGATGTCTTCCGGCGGCACAGGCCGGCAGCAGCGTGCAAAATTGCACATCAGGTCGCCGACCCCGCTGACCGCGATTTCCTCCGAGGCTGTGCCGTGTTTCGGCCGCTGGCGACGCCGTTGCGCAATCTGTTCCTGTGATTCGCCGCGTAGTTGCTGGACAGCGGCCGCGACGGCGGTGGGTGCGAGGTCACCGGATCCCAGTGCCACGTGCATCGTCTCGCTGTCCGCCAGTTTAAGCTGCTTTGCTATTGCGTCGGCCGGTACGTCGCGGATATTCAGCCGATCGAGTTCCCGGTCCAGAATTTCGCGGCCCTGCTTCCTGTGCTGGTCCTTGTCCAGTGCGCGAAACCAGTTGCGCACCTTGGCGCGGCTGCGAGCCGAGGCCAGATACCCGAGCTGCGGGTTCAGCCAGTCGCGACTCGGCAGCACCTTGCTGCCGGTGATGATCTCGATCTTGTCGCCGTTTTTCACCTTGTAGGTCAACGGCACTATGCGACCGTTTACCTTGGCCCCGCGGCAGCGATGCCCGACCTGGGTGTGCACGTGATAGGCGAAGTCGAGCGGCGTGGCGTTCGCCGGCATCTCCACCACGTCTCCTTTCGGGCTGACCGCGTAGACGCGATCCTCGAACAGCTCGTCGCGCATGCGGTCGAGCAGGTCGTCATCCCTGCCACTGGGTTCGAGCAGCTGGCGAAGGAACTGAATTTTCTGGTCGAACGCCGCCTGCGCGGCGATTCCTTCCTTGTATTTCCAATGGGCCGCCACACCCAGTTCGGCGTGGCGATGCATCTCGTGAGTGCGGATCTGGACCTCAACGATCTGACCGTTCGGTCCGACTACTGCCGTGTGCAAGGACTGGTAATTGTTGTCCTTCGGATTGGCAATATAGTCATCGAACTCGCCCGGAAGGTAGGACCAGAGGTTGTGCACGATGCCGAGCACGCTGTAGCAGTCCTTGACATCATTCACCAGGACCCGCACCGCACGTATGTCGAATATCCTCTCCAGCGCGATGCTTTTGCGCTGCATCTTGCGCCAGATGCTGAATATGTGTTTCGGGCGGCCGCTGATCTCGCCGGATATGCCGTTCGTGACAATTTCCTCCCGGAGTCTGCCGATGACCTCATCGATGAAGCCTTCGCGCTCCACGCGTTTCTCGTTCAGCGAACGGGCAATTCTCTGGTAGGCGTCGGGCTCCAGGTAACGGAGCGACAGGTCTTCGAGCTCCCACTTCAGCTGCCAGACGCCAAGGCGATTGGCGAGGGCGGCATAGATCTCGCGTGTTTCAATCGCCATTGACCGTTGAATCTCCGGCGATGCATGTTTTGCAAGACGCAGGTTATGCAGTTGCTCTGCTATGCGAATCAGAACCAGTCTTGCGTCGGAGACCACCGCCAGCAACATCTTGCGCAGCGCCTCGGACTGTTGCGTCGCCAAAGCCTCGCCGGGCTTCCAGTCCGGTGGCAGCGAAAATCGCCCGAGTTGGACCAGGCCATCCACGGTGTCCGACAGCCTGGCAAGTGCGCCGGCCAGGATTGCCTCGCGCGCCACGAGGCCGTCCCGAACCAGCGGGTACAGGGAGGCCGCGGCAATAAGCGGCGGCGGCAGGCCCAGGGGCTGGACGATGGCAACTATTGCCGCGCCTTCGGCTCTCTGGGCACTGTCGCGCAGCGGTTCGGGCAGGGCATCGAGGAAGCGGCGGGCACTTTCCACGATACCTCCCTGTTCGCTGCCGGTATCCGTATTTTCACGCGCAGAAGTGACCATTTGGCGGATTGTCGATGATGTGCCGGGCCGGTTTAGCCGGTATCATACGCGCTGATTTTGGGCAGCACATCAGACAACGGTCACCATGGCAGGTCATAGCAAATGGGCGAATATCCAGCACAGGAAGGGCGCCCAGGACAAGAAGCGCGGCAAACTATTCACGAAACTCATCAAGGAAATTACCGTGGCCGCGCGCATCGGCGGCGGCGAGATTGCCTCGAATCCGCGTTTGCGGCTGGCCGTCGACAAGGCCAAAGCGCAAAGCATGCCGAGAGACAACATCGATCGCGCCATCCGGCGCGGCTCCGGCGCCCTGGATGGCAGCGACTACCAGGAAATTCGCTATGAAGGCTACGGACCGGGCGGCACAGCAGTCATTGTCGATGTACTGACCGACAATCGAAATCGCACGGTTGCAGATGTTCGGCATGCGTTTTCCAAGTTTGGCGGCAATCTCGGTGCGGACGGATCCGTCAGTTACCTGTTCAACCATGTCGGGCTCCTGTCGTATCCGGTGGGAAGCAACGAGGACCGCATTATGGAAGTTGCGATTGAAGCCGGTGCCGAGGACGTGGTTGTGGACGCGGACGGATCCATGGAAGTGCTCACGGACCCGGTGGATTTCGAAAGGGTGCGCGATGCAATGAAGGCAGCAGGACTGTCGCCGGAAAGCGCCGAACTGACCATGCGCGCGAGCATCGCGGCGAGTCTCGATCTCGAAACGGCCACCTCGATGGTGAAGATGCTGGAAATGCTCGAGGATCTGGATGACGTGCAGAATGTTTGCAGCAACGCCGATATCTCGGCCGACATCCTGGCAAGGTTATGAGGTAGCCCTTGACTGATCGACTGAGAATACTCGGCATCGATCCCGGATCTCGTGTCACGGGATTCGGTGTCATCGATTTCACGGGCGATGTGCCGGCTTTCGTTGCGAGCGGTGCGGTCGCAAGCGCGGATGGCTCATTCTCTGACCGACTGCGAATCATCTTCGATTCGGTTTCGCAGATCGTTGCCGAATACCGCCCCGCCGTGGTCGCGATCGAAAGAGTGTTCGTCAATCGCAATGCAGGCAGTGCACTCAAGCTCGGTCACGCCCGTTCGGCCGCCATTTGCGCCACGTTCGCGCACGACGTCATCGTCGTCGAATATTCGCCGCGGGAGATCAAGCAGGCCGTGGTCGGCAGCGGGTCGGCCAGCAAGGAACAGATTCAGCACATGGTAAAGGCGATGTTGCGGTTGGACGGCGATCCGGCGCCCGATGCCGCCGACGCACTGGCGGCGGCCATGTGTTATGGCCACCAGCGCCGGCTGCGCGAGCGCCTGTCCGAACGGGAATTCCTGGCGGGACGTATATGATCGGAACATTGCGTGGCCTGCTCACCGCCAAACAGGCCCCACAGATAATTCTCGAATGCAATGGCGTCGGCTACCAGGTCGAAACACCCATGTCGACATTCCTCGAATTGCCGCCGATCGGACAGGAAGTTTTCCTGTACACACACCTGCAAGTGCGCGAGGATGCCCAGATACTCTATGGGTTTGCCAGCAACGAGGAAAAAGCGCTGTTTCGCAACCTGCTTCGCGTCGGCGGCGTGGGTGCGAAGATTGCCCTTTCGGTGCTTTCCGCGATGAGCGTCAGCGATTTTCGGCGCTGCGTGAGACTCGAGGACACGGCGATGCTGGTCAAGGTACCGGGCATCGGCAGGAAAACCGCAGAGCGATTGATCATCGAGATGCGTGACCGGCTGGACAAAGCGGCCGTCGGCGACGCCATCGTCGCGGGCACCGAGAGTGCCGAACCGATGCACGAAGCCGTCGACGCACTGGCCGCACTCGGCTACAAGCCTGTGGAGGTCAAGCGCTTGTTGGCACACGTTGAAACCGGTGGCAAGTCAGCGGAAGAGATCATCCGCCTTGCGCTCAAAAGGGCGGTGAACTAGATCATGGCCGGAATCGAACGCGACAGGATTACGAGTGCTGCGACCCGGGACGACGACCCGACGTTTGATCGCGCGATCCGCCCGAAGTCGCTCAAGGACTATGTCGGGCAAGCCGTGGTCAAGGAGCAAATGCGTATTTTTGTGACCGCTGCCCGAAATCGCAGGGAAGCGCTCGATCACGTGCTCATTTTCGGCCCGCCCGGGCTCGGCAAGACGACCCTGGCACACATCATCGCCAATGAAATGGGCGTCAATCTGCGTTTGACGGCAGGACCGGTGCTGGAGCGCCCGGGAGACCTCGCCGCCATTCTGACCAATCTCGAACCCAACGATGTCCTGTTCGTGGACGAGATTCATCGCCTGAGTCCGATAGTCGAAGAAGTGCTGTACCCGGCGATGGAAGACTTCCAGCTGGATATCATGATCGGGGAAGGACCCGCGGCCAAATCCATCAAGCTGGACCTGCCGCCGTTTACGCTGGTCGGCGCAACGACACGGGCCGGGCTGCTGACGTCGCCGCTGCGCGATCGTTTCGGCATCGTGCAACGCCTCGAGTTCTATTCGGTTGAGGAGCTCGAAGCGATCGCACAACGCTCTGCCAGGATCTTCAATCTGCCACTGGAGTCCGCCGGGGCGCGCCAGATTGCGCGGCGGGCGCGCGGCACCCCCCGAATCGTCAACCGCCTGCTCAGGCGGGTCCGCGATTTTGCCGAGGTACAAGCCGATGGTGTGGTTACCGAAGCCGTTGCGGTCAGCGCGATGGACATGCTGGAAGTCGATCCGAACGGTTTCGATGCCATGGACCGGCGCTTGCTGCAAACCATCATCGACAAATTCGACGGAGGCCCGGTCGGCATCGACAGCCTCGCCGCGGCGGTGAGCGAAGAGCGAGGCACTATCGAGGACGTACTGGAGCCCTACCTGATCCAGCAGGGATTCATGATGCGCACTGCCAGGGGCCGGGTCGCCACGCGCAATGCGTACCTGCATTTCGGCTTGTCGCCGCCCGCCAGAGACCCTATTCCGGAATTGCCGCTTTTCGACAGGACATGAGCGGCTCGCGGTGAAGTCAGGATGAACGGTAAAACCTTCGTCTGGCCCGTTCGCGTCTATTACGAGGACAGCGATGCCCAGGGCGTGGTCTATTACGCGAACTATTTCAAGTTCATGGAGCGTGCCAGGACGGAGTGGATACGTTCGCTGGGCATAGAACAGGACACGCTGATGAAGAGGGATAAACGCATATTTGTCGTCGTGGACACCACGGCGGAATTCCTGTCTCCGGCCCGGTTCAACGATTTGCTGGCCGTCACCGTGCGCCTGACGGACCGGTCTCGTGCAACGTTTTCCATGGGGCAGGACATCTTTCGTAATGATATTGACGGCGAGCTCTTGTGTCGTGGCACCATACGCGCCGCGTTTCTCAACGCCGAAACACTGAAACCCGCCCGCTTGCCCGAAAAACTCTTCGAGGATTGCTCACCATGACAACCAATTTGTCGTTCATCAGCCTTGTTAT
>JAKEGN010000401.1 GCA_022615525.1 Woeseiaceae bacterium | reverse complement strand
CCTGCCGCCGCGGCAACAACGGCCAGATCGCGAATGTTTCGCCCGTGCGCAAATGGCGCGGCCAGTACCCGCACCAGCAGAAAGATGCCTGCGGCGGCAAGGCCGATGTGCAAACCGGAAATCGCCATCAGGTGACTGGTACCGGTGCGTGCGTACTTGTCCCACTGTGCGCGTGAAATGTCTTGCCGGGCGCCTATGGTGACAGCAAGCAAGACCGCGCGGGCAGCGTCGTCGGGTAGCAATGCGTGGGAGCGGGCAAGGAAATGGTGGCGCAGCCCGGTGATCCGGCTGACCTCGGCCCGGGTCGCGTGCGGTATCGCCGAGACAATGTAGCCTGTCGCGCCGATGCGCTGGCGAAACAGCCATGCTTCGTAGTCGAATCCCTGCGGATTCACGAGTCCGCGCGGTGCACGCAGCCTTGCGGTGAACTCCCAGGTCTCGCCGATCTGCGGCGCGACCTCAGGCTCGTACCAGCTCAGTCGAATCTTTGGCGGCAAGTCGGGTCGGTCGAGTGGCCGGATGACGAGACGCAGGGCTTCGCCCGCAAGGATCGGAAAATCCTCGATCACGGCATGGAAGTTCAGGGTCTGGCCTTCGAACCGGGACTGGAGCTGCACGGCAATGGCCATGTGTGCGGCCGCAGCGCTCACGAGGTACCCAAGCAACATTGCAGCGAACGGCCGCAACCGCGCTACGAGGAGCAGGCCCGTCGCCATTACGCCAATCGCAATCAGCCAGGGCGCCGACGGCAGGCTTGCCGCCTGGTGCAATGCGTAAGCGCCTGCGAGCAAAGCAATTGAGAATCGCAACATGTTCCGCTTCCTTGCGGTTTCTCGTTATGATGCGCGCCTGCATCTGGCAGGCTTTTGAAAAACAACCTGCCATGGCAAGACACGGATGTCTTGCCCGGCGGTCAAGCACGCAAGTGCTTGACCGATCGGGAGCGAGTCCGGACAGGTGCCGGACTCGCGACGTTGAAAAAGGGCGGGACTGCCCTTTTTCAAAATCCTGCTAGAGCCGTTCAGCTCGATCAAATCGGATATCCGTCGCAATGCCAAGGCGCTTTTTTCGCAAATTTGCCCTCAATCGGGAGAGCCTGCGCCGGAAGTGGTTCATCGAGCCGTTCGACCATCTCCTGCACGACCCCGATTTGTTCGGAATCCGGCGGCGTTCCGTGGTGCCGGCATTTTCCCTCGGGCTGTTCATTGCTTTCATGCCCATTCCGGGCCACCCGCTGATCGCGGCCCTGCTCGCGATAGCTTTCCGCGTGAACGTGGCGGTCGCCACGGTAACCACATTCATCAGCAATCCGCTGACCATGGGGCCTATGTTCTTTTCCGCGTATTGGGTGGGGCGCGCGCTGCTCGGTCTCGAGCCGCAGCCGTTCGAATTCGAACTGTCCCTGACGTGGCTGAGCAGCCAGTTCCTGCATATCTGGCAGCCGATGCTGCTCGGCTGCGTGCTGCTCGCATCCGTTACTGCATTCGTCGGCTACGTCTCTCTCGATCTGCTGTGGCGGGCATCCATTGCAGATTACCTGGCGAAACGGCGCAAGCCGAAATAGAGCAAAGCGTCCGTCAGGACGCGCTCCTGAGCCTGCCGTTCTCGAGTACCAGCACCCGGTCCATGCGTTGCGCTATCGATTCGTCGTGCGTGACGATGACCAGGCTGGTTTCAAGTTCGCGATTGAGCTCGAGCATCAGTTGCAGAACGTGCTCACCATTGCCGGAGTCAAGGTTGCCGGTCGGCTCGTCTGCGAGTACCAGGCTTGGCCGCGTGATCAACGCGCGCGCAACCGCGGCGCGCTGACGTTCGCCGCCCGACAACTCACCCGGCTTGTGCGTCAGACGTTGGCCGAGACCGACCCGGGCAAGCAGGTCCGCTGCCTTCTGCATCGCCATCCGCCTTGGTTCACGGCGAATCAGCAAGGGCATGGCGACGTTCTCCTGTGCCGAGAACTCGGGCAACAAGTGATGGAACTGGTAGACGAAACCGATATAGCGATTTCGGAGTTCGCTCTTTTGCGCTTCGCTCGTATTGGCCAGCGTGTGACCGCCGACGATGACCTCGCCAGCGGTCGGATCGTCGAGTCCGCCCATGATCTGCAGCAAAGTGGTTTTTCCGGAGCCCGATGTCCCGACAATCGCCAGCCGTTCCGCCGCCGGGACGTCGAGATCAACGCCACTCAGCACCTCGAGCATCGAACCGGCCTCGGTGAATTGGCGCACCACGTTTCTGCAACAGAGGACGCTGTTGGAGGGCGTTGACAGTCTATTCATACCGTAAAGCCTCGGCAGGCATGGTGCGCGCACCGCGCCACGCCGGATAGATGGTCGACAACAAGGCAAGCAGCAGCGCGATCGAACAGATTCTGACAACATCCGACCAGCGGAGGTCGGCCGGAAGGTCGCTGATGAAGTAGACGTCGGCGGCCAGAAACTTTATGCCGAAAGAGGATTCCATGAATGCCACGATACTCTCCAGGTTCACGGTGAGAACGACGCCGAGCAGCAGCCCCGCGATAGTGCCTAGGACGCCGATGATGCTTCCCTGGACGATGAATACTTTCAGTATCGTCGACGGTGATGCGCCGACCGTACGCAGAATTGCGATATCCGACTGTTTGTCCTTGACCACCATCACCAGCGTCGAAACGATATTGAAAGCGGCGACGGCGATGACCATGAGCAGAATCACGAACAGGATCGACTTTGTGATCTGTATGGAGCGAAAGAAATTCACATGGCGTCGCGTCCAGTCGCTGACCAGCACGCCGCCACCGCCGTCCATGGCAACCTGGCGCACGGTGGCCGGCGCAGCGTAGATATCCGTTACGGCCAGCCGGATGCCGCTGACGCCCTCGCCGAGGCGAAACAGCCGCTGTGCATCCTGGAGATTGATAAAAGCCAGGCGCCGGTCGAACTCGTACATGCCCACCCGGTAGATGCCGCCGACCGTGAACCGCCGCGTCCTCGGCATGACGCCTGCAGGTGTAACCACGCCCTCCGCCAGCGTTACCGTGACCTTGTCCCCGACCCCGGCACGCAGCGCAGCAGCTAGTTCGCTGCCGAGAACGATGGTGAATGTGCCAGGCTGCAAAGCTTCGAATGTGCCCTCGGTGGCCACGGAGACGATACCGGATACGGCGGATTCGAGGGCCGGATCAATGCCGCGCAACTCCGCTCCGCTCAGTTGTCGCCCGGACACCAGCAATCCCTGCCCGTCGACATACGGCGCAGCAGCCACTACGCCAGGATTTGCCACCGCATTACGCACGTGACCCGGCCAGTCCGAAAGCGTGCCGAGAGGATCCTCGATCGTTGCGTGCGCTGACATCACCAGCAGGCGTTCGCGCAACTCGCGCTCGAAGCCATTGACGACCGACAGGACGACGATCAGCACGGCAACCGCAATTGCAATTCCGCCGATCGAAATAGTGGATATCAGCGATATGAAACCATTTCGGCTTTTCGACTGCACATAGCGGCCACCCATCCAGCATTCGAACCAGCGCAGCATGGTGTTATTCGTATCGCAGCGCAGACGCGGGATTGACCTTCGCCGCACGCCGCGCAGGGTACAGGGTCGCGAGCGATGTCAGGAGCAATGCCGCGATCGCGATCACGACGACATCCTGCATCCTGAGCACGGACGGTATGGCGGTCACGTAATACACATCGCCGGGCATGATCTGGAAGCCGAAAAGCCGTTCGATCGCCGGTGCCAGGACCGGTACGTAGGCTGCGAGCACGATGCCGCTCAAGACTCCGAAAAGCACGCCGGCCCAGGCGATCGCCGCTCCCTGGATGAAGAAGATGCGCACGACCCCGCCCGGGTCCATGCCAAGGGTGCGCAAAATGGCGATATCGCCGGTCTTGTCGGTGACGACCATCACCAGGCTGGCAACTATGTTGAACGCCGCAACACCGATGATCAACGACAGGATCAGCGACATCATCATTTTCTCGAGGCGGATAGCGCGAAAGTAACTGGCGTTCTCGACGGTCCAGTCGGAGCTGGTCAGGCCCTGTGCCAGCCCGGTCCTGAGGCTCGCGGAAACAGCAGGAGCAGCCAGAACATCCGCGCCGACGAAGCGTACTCCTGATACGCGATCACCAAGGGACAGCAGTGACTGCGCATCGCTCATGTGCACGAGGGCCAGCGATGCATCGTGGTCCTGCACGCCGGCCTCGAACACGCCCCGCAACACGAAACGTTGCAGTACCGGCTCGAGCGAACCGTGTCCGTCGGGCCGCGGGATCAGCAGGACGACGCCGTCGCCCATGCGCGCGCCGAGGTCGAGCGCCAGCAGGCGTCCGAGGATGATGCTCCTCGAACCTGCCTGCAGCACGCCGAGACTGCCCTCTATGAAATTGAT
>JAKEGN010000070.1 GCA_022615525.1 Woeseiaceae bacterium | reverse complement strand
TTGATTGCATCGACAATGGCAGGCGACAGGGCGCGCGTACCGTCGTCGGTGCCGAAACGGTCGTCGCTGCCGCCCGGGTAGGTCAGTCCGTCCTCGCCGCTGCTGATCGAGTTGTAGCCAGTGCCGACTTCGAGTTTGAAGTTGAACCCGTCCGGGATGCCCTTGGTACGAATGTCCACGCTGCCGCCGCCGAAATTGGCCGGAAGGTCCGCGGACCAGGCTTTCTGCACGCGCAGCGACTGCACAATCGAGGTCGGGAATACATCCAGCGGAATGACGTTGCGGGTCAGGTCGGGCGACGGAATCTGTGCGCCGTTGAGCGATGACGCCGAGTAACGCTCTCCGAGGCCACGAATATAGACAAATTTGTCCGCGACCAGCGAAAGGCCGGGCACGCGCCGGAGCGCCGCGCTGACGGTAGAATCGCCGAGCCTGGAGATAGTCTCGGCATCGAGCAGGTCCGTGACCGAGCTGTCGGTGATGCGTTCGTTGATGACCTGCTGCGAAGCGCTGATGAAGCGCCCGGTGACGACGACCTCGTCGATGGCACCGGCCGGACTTTCCTCGATCGTTCCCGCGCCGTTGCTGTCCGCTTGCTGGCCGGGAAGCGATGGTGGCGGGATGGCAGAGTCCTGCTCTTTCTCCTGCGCCACGACGTTCGCCTGCCAGGCAAGGATAACGACGGCTATCGCCGACGCCAGCGTTCGATTCTTCGGTAATTCCGCGTGCTTCATGGTTCAACCCGCCAATCGTGAACTATTTATTTTCTTGGCCCCGCCCGTCAGGGAGGGCCCGTCGCCGGTTCCGCGCACGCAAAACCGGCGACCGTGCTTCTTGACTACGCCCTGAGCAATCAGAGCGACTCGATCCACAACGGCTGACCACGGGCGCCGTCGTGGAGGCCGTACGTCCAGCCTAGTGTCCAGTCGGTGCCGGTGCTGTCGACGGCACCCAGGAAAGCGGGCGTAACCCCGTCGACCGCTACCGGCGCGGTGGTCGCGACCGGCGCCGCGCTGTCGATCAGTGAGGTTGCCCAGGGCAGGGATGCATAGCCGAGATCGCCGCCGAGGAGTTGCAGCTCCGGGTTGTTGACTGCCGTCGGGCTGGTCGCGGCGCCGCCGACGATCGTTGCGAACTGCCCGCCCTCGGTGGTCGTCGCGAATGTTTCTTCCGTCGTTCCCGAGCCGGCGAGGTCCTGGCCGCGCGTGTTCTCGCCGCAGGCCCACACCACCGAATTGAGCTGCAGGTCGCCGTCCAGCGCCGCCTGTTGCGAACGGTTGTCGATGCGCAGGCAGTAGTTGTCGTTCGCGGTCGTCGCATCCGTCGCGCCAAAGGTTCCGACGACGATGGCGTTATTGATAATCGGCGTGATGCCCTCGCGGAAACGGAAAGCGCCGCCCGGATCGTGCGTGGCCGTCGCCGCTCCGTTGGCTGAGAAGATGCAAGTCAGGCCGTTGATAGTCGGCGAACTCTGCAATCCGCGGGCAATGAAGTCTTCGACCACTGCAGCATCCAGACCGTCAAATCCGCCGAGTCCGTCAGACTCGATGCACTGGTTGCCGTCTGTCTCCGACTGGATGACCAGCGCATTCGTGATCGTTCCGTTCCAGCCCTCGTCGATGTCGATCGAGTCATCGCGGACGTACAAGGCTACGTAGTTTTCGAAGTTGACCGAACCGCCGAACATCTCGATGCCGTCGTCGAACGTTGAGTACATCTGCAGGTTGCGGACGATAGTATTGCGGCCTACGGCACCGAAAGTGATGCCGTTGATTTCGTCGCCGTTGCCCACCGTGGCGCCCGTGTGCTTTACGACGACGTACTCGAGCTGACCCGAGCTGTCATCGTCGTTATCGCCGCCGTACTGGTTCTCGTCATTGCCCGCGGAACCTTCCGAATCGACGTGGCATTCGCCGGCCAGGGCGAAGCCTGGCTGACCGCGCGTGCCGATGTACGAGCATGCATTTGTTACACCGAATCCGTTGATGATCATGCCGCCCCACTGCTGCACGGCTTCCGGATCGGGCAACGTGCCGATCACGTCCGACTCCGAAGTGAAGGTAATCGGATCGGTGGCCGTGCCGACGGCGATCAGGCGCGAGCCGCGATTGATCACCATGAAGTCGGAACTGGAGCGGAACGCGATGGTTGTGCCCGCCTCGACGGTGAGTGTCGGGCCGTCGCCACCTTCGAAAATGCCGTCCGCAGCCAGCTCGGCGTTGCTGCGGTGAGACTCGCCGACGAACAGACTCGAGGTGAAGATATGCGCACCGTCATTTGCCAATGCCGGGATAGTCATATCAACCTTGAGCGGCAGGATGTTCGAGACGAAGCTCGAGCCGTAGGTGCAGTCACCGGTGGCGGAATCGAACTGGCCACGGATAGTCTGGCCGCCGGTGTTCACGTAGGACGCGCACACGTCGTTGGCGCTGCCGCCGCCGCCTGTATTGGTTGTATTGTTGCTGTCGGTAATGGTCGTCGCGGGTGCGATGTTGAGGTCGCCACTGGAGCAGGCACCAAGCGACGCAGCCGCAAGCAGGGCGGCCAACGAGATCTTGCGAGTCATTTGAAATCTCCGGATGTTCTTATGTATCGAGCTAACGTATTGAGCGAGTGCGGAGAATTTAAGGCGGCAATATGAAACGACCGTTACGGTAATGTTAAGGATATGTGACGCGGCCCGGCGGGACTCCCGGGAAATGGCGCCGGCGTGACAGTTTTGTGAATTCGATCAATGAATTGGAGCGCAAAAAGGTGCCGGTGCCGGTGTTCACTTGTTTGCGTAATGCATCCGCGTGAAGTAGCGCAGAAAAGCAGCTCGGTGCGTGCACGATGTGCACGGGCACTTGTGGATCTGAAGGTCAGAAACGATAGCCGAAGCCCAGGTTTCCGCCGTATGCGTAGTAGTCGTCCACGGTCACGCTGTCGCCGGATACCTGGTCAGTCGAGGTCCAGTCGGCGAAGTGCTGGTCGGCGCGCAAGCTGAATTCGACGAACCAGCGTTCGCCGAGCTTTCGCCGCACGCCACCCAGCAGCGAGACGATGATCTCGGTGTCGGCTTCGGTGCGAATATCGAATGTGCCCCCGGTCAGGGTGAGACCGGTTGCGTCAGGCACATCCACGGAGGCGGCACCGAGGCCTGCACCGAGAAACCACTCGGTCCGCGACTGCGGGGCTGAGAACGATCGCTCGACCCAGGCACTGAGCACCGTCCCCTCGGCCACGGCGTCGACTGCCTCCGCGTCAGGATCGAGCGGAATGCCGATGAGCGCTGCCGGATTTTCGTAGTCGTACTCGGTCTGATCCAGACCGATGCCGAGAGTCCACTCATCGTTCAGGCGATACAGGCCGTAGACTCCGTAGCCGGGAATGTCATTGGCGGGAACCCCATCCGCTATGGTCATGGCCAGACGCCCGCCGGCCTCGATCCTGCCGGAGTCGTCGGCCTCAACCGGGATGGGGGTCAGAAACGGCGCACACGCGAGCAGTGCCTTGCAAAGCAAAGGTCGGATGGTCATAGCACGTACCTCCTGGCTAAACGGGCTGATTCCAGGATTAGACGCCCGGACGCAGAAAATCATTCGGCGCGGGCACCACTAGGCAGTACGTTTCTGTTCCTCGCGCAGCTCGGCTATGCGCGCCTGCACCTCGTTGAAAAGCGTGTCGCGCAAACCCAGCAGTTTGAAAATCTCGACGATAGTGAAAAACGGCGCGGCGAGATTGGCCTGGACCGGATGCTTCAATATGACCGGTGCCGATTTTTCCACCGCATGGCCGACGAACTGTGCGAGGTAACCACCGAAAAAAGCGATGGCGGCAATGGTGACGGATGGCGCATTGGGGTGCCCGGCGATCCACGCCGCCAGCATCGCGATCGGCCAGGCCGCAAGCAGGAACACCAGCGCAAAAATCCGGTCGAGCGTCATGTAGAAGATAAACATTGCGACAACGGCGAGCTGCGCCAGGTTGAAACTGAAACCGTCGATGTCGACGTTGACCGAGCTCAGAATGATAAAAACACCCAGCATGATCACCGGAATACCGATGAGGTGCACCGCGATGTTGACCGGGTGCTGGTGGGCCGCGGCATAGCCGGTCAGCATGTCCATCAGTTTCGAATTTGTATTCACTCCAGTGCCTCTGTTCGTGACGGGTCGCCTGCAGTTAGGGATCCTACAATATCTATTAAGCCCGTGTAGGAGCGAGCCATGCTCGCGACGCAGGGCTTCAACCTGGCGCGGTTCCCTTCATTGCGTCGCGAGCATGGCTCGCTCCTACAGTTGGTCCGTTGATAGCTGTAGGGGCCCGCGCTGCGAGCGACATCATTAGTCGGCCATGCGTTCGTCGGCGCGTATGAACAGCCAGAGTATGGCGGCCAGGAACGCGAACCCGGCCGCCGTGGCCATGGCCACGGTCCAGCCGAGGATCTGCGCGGTAAACGGCACCAGCAGTGCGTTGACGAAACCCACGGCATTGCCGCCGGTGTTCATGATGCCGCTGGTTGCCGCCGAGTACCGGCCGCCGATGCCGATCGCGGCAGCCCAGTACGACGCCTCGGTGATCTGGTTGAAAAAGAAACTCGCGGCAAAACACGCGACGGCGACCGTAGCACTGACCGGCAGCGAACCCACGAGGATGAATACTCCGGACAGCGCGACTGCAACGGCAGCCGGCCGGCGGCAACCCTTGCACAGGCCGTTCGTCTGGCAGAAGTAATCGCATATGAAGCCGCCGAGCGTTGCACCTACCGCTGCGGCGATCCACTGGACGGACGTGAAGTACCCGGCCTGCTGTTCGGCGAAGCCACGCACCGTAACAAAATAGTAAAAGACCCAGTTGAACATCTGGAAAAACACGTAGTTCATGCAGAAGTAACTGCCGGCGAGCAACAGCGCATTGCGATTCTTCAGCACCCGCAGCCAGGCGGGCTCATGGCTGCCGGCATCCGTGGCAACCGGCCTGTCTGCCTTGATCAGTTCGACCTCGGCTGCATTGACGCTGCGGTGCTCCTCCGGGTTGTCACGGAAGTACCACCACCAGGCCCAGGCCGTCAGGAAACCGAGCGGTGCGAGCATGAGGAACGATACGCGCCATCCGTGCAGGCCGATCATCCAGATGAGCACCGATGCGGTCGCGGCCGTGCCGAGCGTCAGGCCGGTGCTCGACAGGCCGTTCGGCAGTCCCCAGTGCCCCACCGGGAACCAGCGTTCCACCACGCCGCCGGTGATCGGGTAAATCGGCGCGTGGACGGCGCCCACCAGGAACCGCACCAGGATCAGGGCGGCGATGGTGACCCACATGCCGGCGAAGCCTGGTCCCGGGATGAATGCCGTCAGTATCGTGAGCAGGCCCCACAGCACCATTGCGGTCGCCAGTGTGCGGCGGTGCCCCCAGGCAACTCCGAGGAGGCCGCCCGGAAACTGGAAAATCGCATAGCCTGCGGTGAATGCCGCCAGCACCCATCCGTACTGGATTTCCGAAATGCCCAGCTCGTCGATCATCGACGGCCCGGCCGTCGACACGTTGTAACGAAGCACGTAGGAAACGAAGCTTGAGACGATGAGCAGGCCCAGTATGCGCCAACGGATACGGGTCGCTCTTTGCTCGATACCGCTTTGTTCCATCATCGATTTGCCTCGACCGGGACCTTGAACAGCAGACCGCCCTTGACGACCACGTCGATCTCCTGCAATACCGTGATGTCGTCCAGCGGATTGCCGCGAACCGCGATCACGTCGCCGTATCGCCCCGGTTCGATGGCGCCGACATCGCTGCTCCAGCCGAGGTACTCGGCGGCGAGCGAGGTCGCGGACCTTACGGCATCCATCGGCGCCATGCCGAGACGGACCATGATGGCAAACTGCAAGGCGTTGTCGCCGTGCGGGTACACGGCGGCATCGGTGCCGTAGATGATCGGCACGCCGGCCTTGTAAGCTTTCCTGAAGACCTCGCGCTGCTCGTCGACGGTTTCGTCATTCTTGCGCAGGAACTCTTCGGGCCATCCTTCTTCGAGACCGACGGTCGCGATGTAATCGCCGTTGTACACATCCATGGAGAATGCCACCTTCTTTTCCGCAGCCAGAGCAATAGCTTCGTCATCCGCGAGCGATGCGTGTTCGATGGAATCGACACCCGCCCGTATCGCGTCTTTTATGGATTGCGCCCCGTGCGCGTGAGCCGTCACCTTGATTCCTGCCGCATGCCCGACCTCGACTACCGCCGCAATTTCCTCGGGAGTCATTTCAGGCGAACCCGGTATGCCGCCGAAAGCAAGCACCGCGCCGGACGCAATCACTTTCAGCACGTCGGCACCACCGGCAACGGCCGCCTCTGCCTTGTTGCGAAACTCCGCCGCGCCGCGGGCGACGCCCATGCGCACGTGCATGGGAATCTCTTCCTCGGGGATGCCGGGGATCACCAGGTCGCCGCCGCCGCCGGGAATCGTCAAGTAAAAGCCTGCCGCCTGCACGCGCGGACCGGCGACCGTTCCCGCATTGATCGCATCGCGGATGCTGCGCTCCGACCAGCCGGAATACGCACCCACACTGCGTACCGTTGTGAATCCGGCAAACAGGGTGATCTCCGCGTTGGCACGGGCGATGCGCTGTTCCTCGTCGATGCTGCGGCGATAGTAAATGCTGAGGTCGCGCGTTTCGCCGGCATGGTCAGCGATGTGTGTATGCGTATCGATGAGTCCGGGGAGGCAGGTATGGTTGGACAGATCGAGTACCGGCAGTGATTTCGGCGGCTTGGCATTGCCCGGCTGTACCGCGGCAACCCGGCCGTCGCGAATGACGACGAGCTGATCGCTGCGTGCCTGGTCATGGATCCCGTCAATGAGCACACCGCAGCGCAATGCCAGGGAACCACTGTCCGGAAGGAAGGGAGCACGTACCCGGTCAGCCGTATGACCATTCGCAGACATCGTCACAAGGACGCATAACGCGGCCTTCGCCACTCTGCCAGTCATGTGCAGTTCCCCCGGTCTTTTGTTTGCAAGACGGCTACTGCGGCCG
>JAKEGN010000400.1 GCA_022615525.1 Woeseiaceae bacterium | reverse complement strand
GGTGAAAATTGATCTTTAGTGCCAGCGTCAATCGCGCGAATTGTCGTTGAAACCCGATTCGAGATCAATTTGTTGTCGTGCAACATTCGAAATCTTACTAAAGATAAATTCTCACCCGCCAATTTCGCTCGTCCGCAAATCGCGGGAGAATTTGGGGTGGACGATGGGGCTCGAACCCACGACGACCGGAATCACAATCCGGGGCTCTACCAACTGAGCTACGCCCACCATTGTTCGTTTAACAAAATCAGTTCCCTGCAAAACACTTTCGTACTTGCTTGGTGCGCCCGGCAGGACTCGAACCTGCAACCTCCGGCTTAGCTTACCCGCTACCGCTTTCGCGGCCTCGCATTGCGAGTTTGTGGTCTGGACTATCTCTTCACCATCCCAGGTGCCACACGTATAGTCTCTACGGAACCCTGCGAAAATCAGTCGCGTTCCTAACCTTCTTGCGCTGACTATTCTTTGGTGCCTCTACCCTCAGCGATGCATTCGAGCCAAAACTGCCAGGTTCAATATAGTAACAGTCGTCTGTATCGGGACAATAAACGCAGTACAAATCAACTTCATTCTTGTCAATCGGTACTGTGTGCGTTCCGTGTTTATCCGTCCAGCACGTGGAAAACTTGACATCAATTTTCCCAGATTTGTCTACTGCCCTATATTTGACCTGAACCCTGCGAAATTCACCGTTTCGATAGGCCACCAAATCGAACGGGCAATGCTCCGTTAGTGGCACAAAAAGCGTGAACCCCTGCTCGAACAAGTCGATCTGAGCCTTCAAGACACCCAGGTCGCCCTTTGATTTGGTGTGATGCGATGCACTCATCCACGCATTTTACACCATCGTACGGGTCGACCGTAGGTTTCCACGGGATTGCCATCAGCATGACCTGTTAAGGTTTCCCCGTTACGGTGCGGTCCACTGCAGCGGTTCTGTTTTCCGATGCAGGCTCCACGTTCAAAGGCCGATGCTCTATCCGATTGAGCTACGGGCGCTTTCAAACAAGCTGACGATCTCTACCTGGCAAATCGTACGTTTTGGTCGGGGCAGCAAGATTCGAACTTGCGACCCTCTGCTCCCAAAGCAGATGCGCTACCAGGCTGCGCCATGCCCCGATGCCAATACCCGCTCCGCAAAGTCCTGTGCACGGGGCACCGGGCCCGGCGGGGGCACGATGATAAGGCGGGCCTACCGGTCAGTCAATTTTGATTTGATTGGGTTTTTCAGCGGCTGAGCCGCTTCATGCGCGGCTGGCCCTTTGGTATCGTGCGACCAGGCACCATTGTTGAATCACACGAGACCGGAGCATCGATGAAGACCGTCATTGCCGCGTTGCTGATGCTCGCCTCCGTCCAGGCCATCGCCGAACAGGCGGTCCCGGCGCACGCCTACGTGCGCTTCGAAACCACCGAGGGCAATATCGTCGTCGAACTGGACGGACGACGCGCGCCATTGACGGTGAAAAATTTCCTTGCGCTCGTCGAGTCCGGCTATTTCGACGGCACCATATTTCACCGGGTCATACCCGGGTTCATGATCCAGGGCGGCGGCTACACGCCCGGTCTGAAATCGAAGGAACCCGAAGGCGAGCTGGCGAATGAGTCCGGCAACGGGTTGCGTAACCTTCGCGGCACGATTGCCATGGCCAGACGGTCGGACCCGCACACGGCGGTCGCACAGTTCTATATCAATCTCGCGGACAACCCGTCGCTCGACCCGCAACCGGACCACTGGGGATATGCGGTCTTTGGCGTCGTCATCGAAGGCAGCGATGTCGTCGATCGCATCGCCGCAAGTCCGACCGGCCCGGCGGGCCAGTTCAGCAAGGACGTGCCGATCGTGCCGATAGTGATCAAGAAGGCCGTCCGCTTCGAGTACGGCAGTTGAGGCGGGACTCACGACGGTATCCGGGCCGGAGCGATCGTCCGTGACGACGCTCTTTATCTCCGACCTGCACCTGGAAGGCGCACGCCCGGACATCGGCGATCAGTTCTTTGAGTTTCTGCGCGGCGAAGCGGCTGCCGCCGATGCCCTGTACATCCTCGGAGACCTGTTCGAGTCCTGGGTCGGCGACGACGATCCCGACGAACACTACGCGCTGGTCAAGCAGGCGCTGCGCCAACTGGCGACAGGTGGAACGCCCGTGTACTTCATGCACGGCAACCGCGATTTCATGATCGGACCGCGCTTCGCCGAGGAATCCGCGGTGACCTTGCTCGCGGACCCGCTGCTGCTGCGCATCGAAGGTGCGGAGGTGCTGCTGAGCCACGGCGATTCCATGTGCACTGACGACATCGAATACCAGAAGTTTCGCCAGATGACGCGGAATCCCGCTTGGCAGGCGATGATGCTGCAGAAGCCGCTCGCCGAACGCCTGGCTTTCGCCCGCCAGGCCCGTGCCGCCAGCATGCAGCGAGGCGCGACCCTTAATCCGGTGATCTCGGACGTCAACCAGGGGGCGGTCGAAGCCCTGATGCGAAAGCACGGGGCGACGCGATTGCTGCACGGCCATACGCACCGCCCTGCCGTGCACGAGTTCTCGCTCGACGGGAAGGCGGCGACACGCACCGTGCTCGGCGACTGGTACGAACAAGGCAGCGTGCTTCGCTGGGACCGCCACGGGCCACGGCTGGAATTCCTGCCACGGCAGTGAAAAAAGGGGTCGAATCGATCTAAATCACAGTTTTTGGGCGACGTGGCCAATCACGAACTGGCTCTGACTGTGGTTTGAGCCAGTATGATTTAGGGAAGCCCTGATCAATTCGTCATTGCGAGGAGCGAAGCGACGAAGCAATCTGCAAACGGCGAAATTCAAAGCACAGGATTGCTTCGCTGCGCTCGCAATGACGGGACTTTCGAATAAAACAGGGCTTCCTTAAATCGGTCCGAACCCTTTTTGTGGGGCGCCGGAGTGAAAGCGGAATTGCGGATCGGGGGATACGATCAGCTCCGCTTCGAGTCGTTGCAGTTCCCCGAGGCGCGCTGTGAGTTCCTCGCCAGCAAGGCCGCATTCGGTCCTGGCCAGGGCCAGGTACTCCTCGAAATGGCGCGCCTCCGACGACAGCAGGCTGAGGTAGAAGGTTTGCAGCGTGTCGGGCAGGCGCGGCGCGATTGCCGCGAAGCGCTCGCAGGAGCGTGCCTCGATGAGTGCCGCGACCAGCAGCAGATCGGCCAGCCGTTGCGGTTCACCCCGCCGCAGCGCTTCACGTAGCGTCCCGGCATACCGGGAGGCCGAGAGCCGTTCGAACGGCACGCACATGTCCTGCAAAATGCGGCGCACCTGCTCGAAATGCCTTAGCTCCTCCCGTGCGAGCCTCGACATGCGATGGACCAGCGCGCTGCGCTCCGGATAGCGATAGATGAGTCCGAGGGCGGTCGATGCCGCTTTCAGTTCGCAATTTGCGTGGTCCAGCAGCAACTCGGGCAGGCGTTCGACGGCCGTATCCACCCAGGACTGCGGCGTCGGCGCCAGCAGGAAAGATCGTACCGCGTCCAGGCCGTTCGCCAAGTCGGTTCCGCCGCGCCCTGATGTCTGAGTTCCGGACATGGCCGTAAGTATAGTTAGTAAAAAAGGGGTCGGACCGATTTAAATCAATCACAAGCTGACTCTGACTGTGGCTTGAGCCAGTGTGATTTACGGAAGCACTGATCAATTCGTCATTGCGAGGAGCGTAGCGACGAAGCAATCGGCAAAGTGCGGTAGTCAAAGCATAAGATTGCTTCGCTGCGCTCGCAATGACCGACCTTTCGAATAAATCAGAGCTTCCTTAAACCGGTCCGACCCCTTTTTTGCTGATCCTGCGGACTACTGTGAATACTTCGTCGTTGAACCAGAGGCCGCCGTACTTTTGCAGTATTTGCTCGGTTGCGTCGAGGTAGTTCGGGGTCGCCATTGCCGGTTCAAGCCTTTCGTCCTCGATCTGCGCGACGTAGACGGCGGCGTTCCAAGCGGCGAACAATGTCGAGGTTCCGATGTTCGACTGAATCTCGTCGGGCAAGGTGTGCATCTCGTAGCTGATGATCGCCTCGGCGTCCGAGATTGCGCGAAAGTCGTATTCCGCGACGTCACCCTTGAGCTGCCGGCGCAGCACGTCCAGCAGTTCGTACCGATTGACCTTGAACGGGTCCTCGCCAGGCCAGATCCGGCGGATCAGTTCGAGTCCCGGGTCGTTGCCACTGGATTGCGCAATCACCGCCCGGCCCCCCGGAGCGAGTGCCCGGCACATGGGTTCCAGCACCCGCCTGACCTTGAATTCCGCGTCCATTCGCGCCCGCCATGGCTGGGACACGAGGATGAGGTCGTAATCCGCGCGCTTATCGCCCGCGCGCGGCCGGATATCGTCCAAGGCGAATGCATGATCCTCGCGATACAACACCAGCACCGACGGCTTTTCGTACAGCGGATTACCCGTCTTCTCGCTCGCCCTGACCTTCCAGCCTTCCACGAGTTGCGGATCGAGTGCGCGCAGCTGTTCGCCAAAGTCCGCTGCCGTGTTATTCCGCAGCGGCACATCGAGCCAGTTCAGCCTGTCCTTCCCTTCGACGGTCAACCACGGCGACTCGGTGTATTTGAGATTGGTGAAGATGACAACGGTGGCCGGGTGCTCCACGAAACGGTCGGGCAGCTTGTCGAGGCTCATGCGTATGTCCTCGAGGCTGATTTCCTTGCCGACGACGAACAGTGGAATAGTCGGAAAGGATTTGTGCGTTGCGCGCATGACGTGGCTCAACAGCGTCCCGTCGCCCATTCCGGCATCGTAGATGCGCAATGCCGGTGGCGTCGGCTTCACATGCCCGACTTCCGCGATCGCACGCTCGGCTATTTTCCACTTCTCGTTGCAGGTGGTTATGAAGGAGAGGTATTTCTGCCGATTGTCATAGAAGCGGAATGGCTTGCCGTCGCGTCCCATGCCTATGCCCTTTGTTCCTTGCCGAGAATCGCGCGCATCATCTTTAAGAAACCCCTGATTAATTCAAAAGCCCCGTCGCTGCGAGCCCTGGGACCGTCATTGCGAGGCGCGAAGCGACGAAGCAATCGTGTGACTGCTTCGCTGCGCTCGCAATGACAGTGCTTCCTCAATATCCATCTGCTCGAACACCTTCCACTCTTGTGCATGGCGCGGGTTTGCCGCGACCAGTTACATGTTGTACGGGTACTCGGCGAGATCGGCGAATTCGTAATTCTCGGGAGACTTGCCGCCGAAGCCATCCGGCCGGTCCTTGATGTAAGTCGCGTAGCTCGGTGTCGACATTTCGCCATCATTGATGACATCGATAGGTCGGCACTCATCGATCGTGTTCTCCCGCAAATTGCTCACAGCCGGCATCCGGCCGCGTGGTAACGCCAGTTACAGCCATTCGCCGATCTCGGCCGCCGTTTGCAGCCGGTCTTCCGGTTTTTTCGCGAGCAGCATGTTCAATAGCGCCTGGTGTACGGCAAGCCGGTGCGGCAATAACGGTACCGGCGCTTCGCTGTGCTTGTAGATGATGCCCATGGCATTGCTGGCCGTAAAAGGTTTTTGCCCGGTCAGCATCTCGTAGAAGATCACACCCAGGCTGTAAATATCGCTCCTCGCATCCACGTCGTTGCCGCGGCCCTGTTCCGGGCTCATGTAATACGGCGTGCCGAAGATCTCGCCGCTGTCGGTTATTTCCTGCCGCAGGCGCATGCGCTTGGCCAGCCCGAAATCGATCAGCGCGATACTGCCGTCCACGCGCAACATGATATTGCCCGGCTTGAGATCGCGGTGCGTTATGCCCACCGAATGCACTTTCGCCAGCGCACCGGCGATCTGCCGCAGGTAGCTGACGGCATCCGCCGGACTGATGCCTGCCTCGATCTTCTGCCGCAGGTCGCCGCCGCCCAGGTACTCCATGGCAATGTGCGCGTGGTCGTCGCTGACGCCGAGATCGAGGATCTTCACGATGTTCGGATGGTGCAGGTCGGCGATCAGTTCGTATTCCTGCAGGAAGCGATCGAAAGCCCCGATGCCTTCCGCAAGATCGGGCACCTGTTGCAATACCTTCAGCACGACTTTCAGGTCGTCCTGCTGGCGCTGGGCGAGATAGACCGCCGAGTGCGAGGTCGCCGACAGTTTCCTGATGAAGTGGTAGCCCTTGATCAGCGGACTTATGCCCGTGCCCATGTCGCCGACAAACAGCGAGTCGGTGGACGAGGTACGGCGCTGGGCGCGCAGGATGTCGCCAAGCCGGACGATCAGCGCTTTGTGCCGTACCTGGTCGCGCACGAAAAAGGCGGCAACCTTGCAGCGCTCCGCCGCCTCCCTGGCGGATTCGTCGGCGGCGAAATAAACCACCGGCGGAAATCCGGGTGTCTTGCTGAACAGCTTCAGGGTATGCAGGGCATCGCGATCGCCCTGCTGATCGCCGATCAGCACGACGTCATTGCCGGCTCCGGAAAAGCTGTCGGGGAGATTGCCGGATTCGACCGGGTCGAACTCGGTTATCACGCTGTCCGGCCAGTGCGTGTTCACGTGATGCGTCAGCAGTCGTCGGAAATCGGCATGGCCGTCAATGATCATGACCTTGATGCTCATGCTGTCTGCTTGCCCGCAATTCCGAAGGCGTCCGGTCGCCCGAGAGCTGCACGCATCGGGCAGGTACTACATGCCAACCGCTGTATCCGACCGGTCGGCAGCGCCGTCCTCCTCCTGAACGACCTCGCCGCCGCGGCTGTGCAGCCTCAGTTCCCGCCTGGCCTTCGCCTGGTCGTTTCGCACCAGTTCGAGTCCCTTCAGGTACTCCTCGGTCACGTTGGCAGTGACGTATTCGCCGGAGAAACACGAGGTATCGAATTCGCGGATCTCCGAGTTGTCGTGGCGTACGGACCGAATGAGGCCGTGCAGGTCCAGGTAGATCAGCCGGTCGGCGCCGATGATTTTCTGCACTTCGGCCACGGTGCGGCCGCTGGCGACCAGTTCCGTCACGGCCGGCATGTCGATGCCGTAGACGTTAGGGAAACGCACCGGCGGCGCCGCGGATGCGAAATAAACCTTGCGCGCACCGGCTTCCCGCGCAAGCTTGATGATCTGCTTCGAGGTCGTACCGCGCACGATCGAATCGTCGACCAGCAGCACGTTCTTGCCACGAAACTCGAGGTCGATGGCATTCAGCTTGTGGCGCACGGATTTGGAACGCTCGGCCTGCCCCGGCATGATGAACGTGCGGCCGATGTAGCGGTTCTTGATGAAGCCCTCGCGATACTTCACGCCCAGGTGATAGGCCACCTGCCCGGCCGAGGTGCGGCTGGTGTCAGGTATCGGTATGACGACGTCGATGTCGTGATCAGGCCACTCCCGGACGATCTGCCCGGCAAGTTGCTCGCCCATGCGCAGCCGCGCTTTGTAAACGGAAAGGTTGTCGATGATGGAATCCGGCCGAGCGAAATACACGAACTCGAAGATGCAGGGTGCATAACGCGTCGCGCCTGCGTATTCGCGATTTTGCATGACGCCGTCGTTGTCGATGAAAACGACCTCGCCCGGGCGGATATCGCGGAGTCTCTTGAATTGCAGGATGTCGAGCGCGACGCTCTCGGATGCAACCATGTACTCCGTGCCGTCAGCGGTTTCCCTTTGCCCCATGATTATCGGGCGTATACCGTTCGGGTCGCGAAACGCCACGATGCCGTGGCCGATGATCATTGCAACGACGGCATAGCCGCCGGAGCAGCGCCGGTGCACGGCCGCGACCGCATCGAATATCTGCTCCGCTGACGGTTTGCCATTGATCCGGTTCTGCAATTCGTGGGCGAACACGTTGAGCAGCACCTCGGAATCGGACCCGGTATTCAGGTGCCGCCGGTCGTCCCGAATCAGCAATTGCGTGAGCTCGTGGCTGTTGGTCAGGTTGCCGTTGTGGGCGAGGCAGATGCCGTAGGGAGAGTTGACGTAAAAAGGTTGCGCTTCCGCGGCCTGGGCACCGCCGGCGGTCGGATAGCGCACATGGCCGATACCGATGTTGCCGGACATCCGCAGCATGTGG
>JAKEGN010000399.1 GCA_022615525.1 Woeseiaceae bacterium | reverse complement strand
TGCGCCTTCGTATTGTTCGAGCTCGCCGACGCCGCGAATCTGCAGGTAGCGCGCGCGATGGCCGTCGCCCGACCAGTTGAGGTTGGGCACGATGCCGATCAATTCCTCGAAATGCTGGACCGCGGACTGCTCGATCATGGAACTGTCGAGTATCGTGATGCCGGACGGGATCTCCAGCGCGGATCGCTCGCGGAAGTCGGCAGTGACGACAATTTCCTCGATGGTCTCGTCGGCGCAAACGCTGCCGAAAACGAGTGCACCGAAGACCGGAGGCAGAAACCTGCGGAGCAAAGTGCGGAATGGATTCATGGCGGGATTCTCTTCCTACGCCGGCATTACCCGGTTCAGGTACTAAGGGTTCCCGTATGGGTCACGCCGACCGGCGCAACACGGATCTCAGGCCAGTACGCGCACTTTTGCCGGCGAATTGCGGCGGAAGCATTGCGAACTGATAGCCACCCCTGTGACGGGCAAACTATACCGCAAAAGCAAAGTCACAGGGAAATGCGGCCGGCAGACCGCGGGATCAGGTGCAGCAGCTTTGACCTTTTCGTACAGACAGTCTCAGTTTATGTCGGGCCTCGACCGACTGTTTTCACCCAGAAGCGGACAGGCAACCGGGAGAGAACTTGACACCTTGGCAGGCGGCGTGAGGCCAAATTCCTGTCGCTCGCGCTCCTACACGGCTTCCTTCATGAGCCGGTGAATATTATCCATCACTTCACGGATCGCCAGCGAGCGAGGCGAGCAGCTCATCGAGCTGCCCGAACGTCTCGTTCATCGCTTCCTGCGCGCCGGTGCCGGCGGCGTCGAGCGCTTCCTTCGTCGGGTAGAGCTCGCTCATCACGAGCGTCGTCTTGCCGTTCTTTTCTTCGAAGGTGACGGTGGTGACGGAACCGTCGGCGCCGCTTTCCTCATTCGTCCAGGCGATGCGCTGGTTCGGCACCACGTCGAGGTATTTGCCGAAGAAGGCCATCGTATTTGCGGGGTCGTCGCCGAACACGAGGCGGTATTTACCGCCGGTGCGCACATCCAGGTCGCATGAACGCAGCGTCATGGCCATCGACCGCGGCACCCACCATTGCTTGAACAGCTCGGGTTTCGTCCACGCCTCGAACACGAGGCGCGCGGGCGCGTCGAACGTGCGGGTGACAACGACTTCACGATCGGACTTGCGTTCAACGGTCGTGCGATTCATGCGGGCCTCCCTTTCTCTTCTTTCGGACATCGGGTTTGTCACGAGACTTGAGCTGCTCGATCACGTGGTCCAGCGCTTCGAAGCGGGCATCCCAGACCCGGCGGTATCGCGAGATCCACTCAATTTCCTCTTCGAGCCGGCAGGGGCCGATCTTGCAGTTGCGCACGCGGCCGACCTTTTCGGTCGTGACGAGCCCGGCCTGTTCGAGCACTCCTACGTGTTTCTTCATGCCGGTGAGGGTCATGTCGAACTTGTCGGCAAGGTCGGTGATCGAGGCGTTGCCGCGCGCGAGCTGCTCGAGAACGCCGCGCCGGGTAGCGTCCGCGAGCGCGGCGAAGGAGGCGTTGAAGTGGGGTTGTGAACACTGAACCATCTGGTTCAGTATAGAGGAGTCGAGCCGTGGGATGCAAGCCCCCTGAACGTCTCGTCCCGGTGTCGGAATACGCCCATCGAAGTCGCCTGTTTCTCCTCCGGTGGCTTCGAGGGCGAGGGCCGACCATCCTTTGCATGCGGCCAGGTAGCGTCTTTCAGATATTCAGCACCGCCGTGCAGGACTGGCTCGAACAGATAGTGACAAGAAAAGTCGCGAGGTGCTTGCTGAGAAACTTGGCGAATGTCGGAGATTTACCTCCATTAGCCAGTGCAAATCGTAACTGTTTGAGAGTCGGAATCGGGTCAAGTCATGCCTGTTGCAGTCGACTGACCGAAAGGCCGGAAAGCGGCCGGCTGCCGTCTGTCGCCGGAGCAAATTTCACGGCTGTCGACCGTCCGCTCCCAGGCAAGACTGTGTGAAAACCGACAACTTGTCATTGCGAGCGTAGCGAAGCAATCTCTAAATCACTGATTTCGTGAGATTGCTTCGTCGGCTAAGCCTCCTCGCAATGACGCTTTCGGAGTTTTGACACAGCCTCAGGCGGAAGCGGTCATATCAAGAGCAAGCGTCTGGCACTATCTGAAAAGTCAATCACCGACTACTACAGGTCAGGGTTCCAGGCGCTTGATCAGGCTCGAGGTATCGAAACGGCTGCCGCCCAGTTGCTCGACTTCGGCGTAAAAGCCATCGATCAGCCGGGTCATCTCGAGTGTCGCGCCGATGCGCTCAGCTTCCTCGAGCGCGATTTTCAGGTCCTTGCGCATCCATTCGACGGCGAAGCCGAAGTCGAATTTTCCCTCGTTCATGGTCTGCCAGCGATTCTCCATTTGCCAGGACTGCGCGGCGCCTTTGGAGATAGCGCCGATCACCGCCGCGACATCGAGGTTGGCGCGTTTGGCGAAGTGCAGGCCTTCCGCCAGTCCCTGCACGATGCCGGCGATGCAGATCTGGTTGACCATCTTTGCCTTTTGTCCGGAGCCCACCGGCCCGATCAGCGTGCAGGCCTTGGCATAGGCATCCATCACCGGCCGGACGCGGTCAAAAACGCTGGCATCACCGCCGGCCATGATGGTCAGCTTGCCGCTTTCGGCGCCGGCCTGGCCGCCGGAGAGCGGCGCATCGAGAAAATCGACGCCCTTCTT
>JAKEGN010000398.1 GCA_022615525.1 Woeseiaceae bacterium | reverse complement strand
GTATGAAACCCGGCCGATGAACCGGCGAGGTACAGGCGCCAGGCGCGCATGAACTCTTCGCTGTACATCGCGGTGACTTCTGCCTTCGCGCGATCGAAATTGGCAAGCCAGGCGCGGCAGGTGCGCGCGTAATGCAAGCGAAGATTCTCGATGTCCAGGATCGAAAATTCGCAGGGTTCGAACAATGCCGCCATCTCGCCGAGACTCGGGACATGGCCGCCGGGGAAAATGTACCTGGCTATCCACGAGTCGACCGGAGCCGGCCGGCTGCGTCCGATGCTGTGAATAAGCCCGAGCCCGTCCGGGTTCAGGCTGCGACGAATCAACTTGCCGAGTTCCTGGTAATTCTTGCGCCCGACGTGCTCGAGCATGCCAACGGAGACAAATACATCGCATCGCCGGTTGATATTTCGGTAATCGTCCTGCACGAACGTCAGTCGCGATGCGTCAAGGCCCCGGCTTGCCGCCTGCTCCCGCGCATACCTGACCTGCTCTTCGGAGTTGTTGAAGGCAGTCACCTTCACCCCGTAGTGCTCGACCATGTGCATGGCAAGCGATCCCCAGCCGCAGCCGGCTTCAATGACATCCTGGCCCGGTCGCAATCTCAGTTTTCGGCACACATGGTCCAGCTTCGCCAGCTGCGCCTGTTCCAGTGTGTCGTCGGCATTCTCGTAGTAAGCACAGGTGTAAACCATTCGCGGATCGAGCCAAAGCCGATAGAAATCATTGCCGAGGTCGTAATGGTGATGCACGTTCCTCAATGCCCGCGACAGGGTATTGCGTTTCAGCGACCAGAGCGCCGAGTGAATCTTGTGTCGCAGGTAATGGCCCTGGTTCATCTCCGTATGCGCACGCGTGATTTCGTCCGCGAACGCAATCAGGTCGCCGTGTACTTCGATAGTGCCGCGGGAATAGCATTCGCCGAAACCGACCGACGTCGATGTCAACAGCTCCGGGATCGCACGCCTGTCCCGAAATTCCAGGCAGGCGACCGGCCGGCCGTCCGCCAGGTAGAACTCCTCGCCGTTCCACAGTTTCACGGAAACCCGCGGGTTGCCCGCCCGCTGCATGAACCAGCGGATGATGCGGCTCTCGAACCCGCCGCTGGTTATTTGTTGTCTGGCATCGATATCCATCATCAATACCTCGTGTTTCGACTCATTGTCCGGCAAACACCCCGGCACTTATGTGTGCAACATCAGTACCGGAATATCTGCATGCCTTAACATGTAATGTGACGTGCCGCCGAAAACCACCTCACGCCAGCGATTACGGCTGTATGCGCCCATCAGCAGCAAATCCGAATCTGTTTTGCGATAGCTTGCGACCAATTCCTTTTCGACATCCGTCCCGCGAGTCGACTGGCGCTGGGCCCGCACACCCCATGCACCAAGATAGTCCGCCAGTTGCTTGGACTTCGGTCCGATACGATTCTCCGGTCCACAACTGACTATGGTCACCTGTTTCGCCAGTTGCAGGATCGGCATCGCGGCGGCAACCGCCCTGGCGGCTTCGGCGCTCTGGTTCCAGGCTATGCATATCCTTTCGCCGACTTTGGCAGGGCCGCTCTGCGGCAGTATGAGGACCGGCCGCGACGATTCCATCAACGCGGACAGCATGAACAGTCCTGCTACTTTGCCACCGCCGAATTTCGGTCGTGAGACGACGAGCAGGTCGGATACCGGCCCTGAAATCGCCATCAGCTTGTCGGGCGACCCGACTTTTTCCTGCCACATGGCCACGGGGCTGGTCTTCAGCCTTTTGCTTGTGGCAAAACCAGCAGACTCCGCCATGGTCTCGTACAGTGCACGCGAGGCAATTGCGGCCCGCTTGCTGCTTTTCCTCTGCCACTCCGCGTAAAGTGACGTGGCATTGTCACCGAGCAATTCTTCGCTGAAGTACTGTGACAAGGAGAGTTCCGAATACCGGTGCGGGCGCATGTGGCAGCCGATAACGCTGGCTTCGAGTTTTCGCGCCAGGTCGAACGCCGCACGCAACGCTCGAGCACATTCCGGACGGTCGGCAACGGGTACGAAGATTATTTTCACTGGTCAGTTTCCCTGTTTGCCGGCGAGGCCCGGCTCGTCCATTCGCACGATGACCGAGAACCCGTCGAACCGATATTCGTAGTTTCCGTCACTCTCGGTGTAGTCCGTCGCACGGCCCGCCCTTATATCCTCGAATGCCGCGCCGAGTGCCGTCATGTAGCCGGCTTGGACTACCGGTACGTTGTGCGATGTCAGTGCCGAATCGATGCTGTCGACCAGTCCGGCGAGCCTCGCGGCCGATCGCGCGTAATCGTCAAAATTCCCTCCCGGAATGTGCGTATACAATGGCGCCAGGTAGAACGTATCGCCGGTGAAGAGCAGTCGGTTTTCGCGGTCGATCAGGCAGATCGAATCCGGTGCATGGCCCGGCGTCTCCAGAATCTCAAGCGTGCGGCCGCCGAGTTCGATGCGGTCACCTTCGGCTACGATTCTGCTGATGGAGAAGGGCTGACTGCGGTAACTTGCGGCATCGAAACTCGGCGGCAGTTCCTTCCACACCCAGCCCTCGCTCAGGAACTCCGCCACGTCCGCTGTCGAGCTGCCCTTGGCACGCGCTTTCGTATACTCGGTATCCAGTGCGTATATCGTTTTGAACTGGTAATTGCCGCCTATGTGATCGTAGTGCGTATGGGAATTGAGAACGATGACCGGCAGGCGGGTCAGCTGATCGACCACGCGTCGCATGTCACCGATACCGAGGCCGGTGTCAAACAACAGGGCTCGCTCGTTGCCGACGATCAGGAAGGAAATGACTTCCTCGAATTGGCCCGGCTCGTAGATCGCGAAGATGCCGTCCGCGACACGATATACCTCGAACCAGTCCACATCCTGGTCGACCATCTCGAACGCGCCCCATTCCGGCCTCGGCAGCGCGTCCCACCAGTTTGCCGTATCCGATCCGCGGTTCTGTACCTGCGCTCCGTCATTCGAATCCACCACCGGCGTATCGGCCGGCCGGGCGCAACCCGTCGCCAGAAAGATGCACGCCAGCAGGAGAAAGATGTATTGCCGCTGCATTCCAGGTACCGCCTGCAGTCTGTGAGCTGCAATCACTTTAGCAGATTGCCGCCGTTCATCCCA
Source organism: Woeseiaceae bacterium (assembly GCA_022615525.1). Taxonomy (GTDB): domain Bacteria; phylum Pseudomonadota; class Gammaproteobacteria; order Steroidobacterales; family Woeseiaceae; genus JAKEGN01. The sequence goes on along the minus strand of JAKEGN010000398.1, from coordinate 961 downwards.
TACATCGCCGGGCTGGTCGTGATACTCCCGACGGTGTGACGTTGACTGGTCACTGCCGAGTCATTCGCGGTAAGCTGGTGCCGCCATGCTGCAATCCCTTGCAAAGAAAATTCGATCTATTTGGCTGGAAAATGACGGGTGAAATTCCGCCGGTAAACAAAGCGGTTTTCATCGTCGCGCACCATACATCGAACTGGGACGGCTTCTGGCTGATCGTCTACAAGTTCGCGCTCAACGTGGAAGTCACGTTCCTCGCCAAGCACACTCTTTTCTGGTGGCCGCTCGGACCGCTGCTGAAAAAACTGGGCGCAATACCGCGTCAACGCCGAGGCCGCCAGCCCGACGTGGCCCGGCGCGTGGCGTCCCTGCTGCAAGCGCAGCAGGGGAGTTGCGCGTACTGTGGGGGCGAGTTGCGAACCAGCGATCAGTTGGAACTCGCTCACCGCGTGGCCCGGCAAGCGGGCGGAGGCGAGGAGCGAGCCAACTGGCAAGTGCTACATCGGTACTGCCACGTCAAGAAAACGGCGCAGGAGCGTCGGCGGCATGTGTGACAAGACACCACCCGCAGGGAAAGCCGTGTGCGATGAAAGTCGCCCGCACGGTTTGGCAGCAGCGGCGGGGCGAGCGATTTCCTCGCCGACTGTAACCGGAGTCGCTTTCCGCTGGGAGGTGACTTGTACCGCACGGCGCGACCCGGTGATTTCTTCGTTCAGCAACAGGAGGAAGCCGTTACATGAACTCGACCTCAAACAATGAATCCGGGAGAGCTGCCGGGGTGTTTTTGATCGCCTTCGCACTTGTGTTCTACGGAAACGGTGCTGCCTTTATTGAAAGCTTCGTCAACTATCCGAGTTGGCCGCTGATTGGCCAAAACGAATTCGTTACATATCACCGGTTTATTTCACCACGAGTTCTGGCGTTTCTGGTCGCCCCCGCTCTGCTTGGAACTCTATTCACCTTT
>JAKEGN010000397.1 GCA_022615525.1 Woeseiaceae bacterium | reverse complement strand
TAGATGCGGTCGAGGTCGGGGCGCTCCTCGCGGTCGACCTTGATGTTGACGAACAGCTCGTTCATCACCGCGGCGGTCGCCTCGTCCTCGAACGACTCGTGTGCCATCACGTGGCACCAGTGGCAGGCCGAGTAGCCGATCGACAGCAGGATCGGTTTCCCCTCGCGGCGCGCGCGTTCCAGCGCCTCCGGACCCCACGGCTGCCAGTCCACCGGGTTGTGGGCATGCTGCAGCAGGTAGGGGCTGGTTTCGCTGGCGAGCGCGTTGGTGTGACCGGTGTTGGTTGACATGGCGGGCATGGTGCAGGGGCGAGGCATCACTATAGCCACGTGCCGCGCGGGTGTCGTCCGCGGGAAAGATATGCCTATTTCAGGCGTGGGATTCGACGTCGGCCGGATGCATCAGCGCGACAAGCCCGCGTGCAGTGAGATAGACGACGATGCCGGCGAACACAACGTCGCTCAGGAAATGCCCGCCCTGCACGATGCGCACCAACCCGACCAGCAGTCCGGCCGCGGTGCCGAGACCGAGCCATAAGACGCGCCGGCGCGGCCACACGAACGCCAACGCCAGAAAATAGAATCCGACCGAGGCGTGACCGCTCACGAACGAGCAGTTCTTCGCACACTGGTCGGCGGGAACGGCGGCACGGGTGAACTGCTTGGCTCCGCCGAACTCGGTGACCTGCGACGGTCGTGCCCGGCCCCAGTGTTCCTTGAACACGCCGTTCACCAGCAGCAGGGGGCCGACCAGCGCCACCAGCAGCAGAAACAGCGCCGCGCGTCGGCGGCGGGTGAAGGCCGCATGCCGGCGATAAAACACCCAGCCGCCGAGCAGGAACAGGATCAGGCCGGCGAAGATGGCGCGCGAGACCCACGGCACCAGGTCGTAGATGAAGCGTGCCAGCGGATGACTCTTCAGCCAGAAGCCGTCGAATGGATCATGGAATGCGCCACTTACCGCCAGATCGAGTGCCGGGAACGCGACCAGCAGCGCACCAAGGGCGGAGAGCAGCGCGAGATCGAAGTAACGGCGCAGGGCAGACATGCGTGCATCGTAGAGTGATATCGGGACAGCGCCAATACCGCATCCTGACGCACGCAAGGTCCAGGCGACTCCCAGCGGCTGGAGTCTGTGAAAGGGGTTCGCAACGCAGCCGTGCCCCGTACTGCTGGAACCGACGGCGACTCAAAGCGCGCCGGGCCGGCTGGAATTCGGTGAGCTACAGGGCAGGTTTTTCAGGTGAAGTCCCGGTCCGCCGCTGAAGCCGCGGACCGGGTTCTTTCAAGACCGGCAAGTTTGGTGCAGGTACGTCACCGACCTTGCCGGTAATGCCGATTGGCAGCTCAGACCGCGGGTGCCTCGACATGAATAAAGATACTGCTGGTTCTTGCGGCTTGACCGGGTTTGGGCAGGATTCCGTCCGCCTGCATCCTGACGATCAGGGTTCTATAGAGATTCTTGCGAAGGTCTTCCATCTCGCTGAACGATTTGAACGGAAAGACAACCATCATGGGAAGCCACTGAACGAGGGTTGCCGAGTCCTTCATCTTGTATTCGTGCGTCCGGCCGTCCGCCGCGGTCACGCGGCATGTGGCTTCAAGCTCCACCGTTGCCCATGACGGAATGGTGTACAGACTCAGGCCGGTGACGACTGCCGCTGCGATTGCTGCGGGATTGCCCTTCTCAACGAGCTCGACGGAAATATTGACGTCTTTGCCGTTGCCTTTTTCCACCGCCGCGAAGTAGCCGGACTCACGCAGTACCTCGGCGAATTCAATTTCCTGTTTGGCCCGCAGATTTTCGTGTGCCGGGTTCTTGTTGCCCATGTTTACGGCGGAACTGAATTCATAGCCCGCCCTGGGTTTCGGGGCCGAGGCCGCGGGACCCGGCAATGTTTCGACCTCGGGGAGGTCATTGCTTCTGAATACGGCACATCCCGACAGGGATACGGTGATCACCAGCAAAGACGACGTCGCGACTCTCGTGAGTTTCATGTCATGCCCCTTGTTTTGTGAAAAATGTTTTTCATTGTTACCACATCGAACAGCGCACGCAGCTGATGCAGCGCCGCCAAAAATTCTAGCACCGTTGGTGCTTGAGGGAAGTGCACGATCGTCGCGCGGACAGGGTAGGCTCCGGCCGCTGCGACGGCCGACATGCGAGGTCCAGGTACTGGCTTGGCAACCGCGTGCCGACGCCAGCGGGCCGGCAGGCCTGTGCTATAGTCCGCGCCCATGTTCACCGCCTTTCCTCCCGGCGTGCCGTTGCTGCAGAACCGCCTGCGCCAGACCGCGGCCGCGTTCGCAGTGCTCATCGGCATCGGACTCGGACTCATGCTCGCGTTCGGCGATGGCGAGCTCGTGACCCGCATCCACTTCAGTACCTGGGTGCAGCGCCACTACGCCGAGCTGCGCCTCTTCACCAATTACGGACTGTACGTGTTCTACACGCTGTTCGTCGCGGTGCTCGCCTGGGGCGCGCTGCGCCACGAGGCCGGGCTGCGGCTGCTGGTCTACGGTTATGTCATCGCCCAGCTGCTGGGTGCGGCGATCATTGTGCGCATTCTCAAGATCGTGTTCGGCCGTGCCCGCCCTGACGCCACACCGCTGCCCGGCTTCGAGAGCCAGTGGCTCGGTTTCAGCTGGGATGCCGGTCATCACTCGTTTCCCTCCGGCCACAGTGCCGATATCGTCACCAGCGTCATGTTCGCCGCGCTGCTGATCCGCAACCGCTTTTTGGTGGCGCTGTGCTT
>JAKEGN010000396.1 GCA_022615525.1 Woeseiaceae bacterium | reverse complement strand
CCGGGCCGAGATTCAGTATTCGACTTGAAGCCGGCCCGAATTGCCAACATTCAGTAAACAAAGCTATGGCAGCGAACCATCCCACCCCGTCAGGGTCCGAGCATGGCTGGCCGAAGGCGGAAGTCAGATAATGATCAGCCGCGGCATGACCGACGAGGGTATGAGCCTGGTTGGCACGCTGCACGAGGTCAGTAACGGCAGTGCCGTGCCGTTTCGCGGCCTGTGGACGCAATTGCCGGACGGCAGGCTGAGACAATTGTTGCGACGCAGCCTCTGAAATCCGTGTTGCCAGCGGGGAATGCGGCGCGCGATGCGAACGCGAGGATGTCGCGGATATGGCGATCCAAGACGATTAATGCCAGACTGATTCGCGTCAGTTTCCCAGCATCGGACCGAATCGGTGAATGCAAGATCCTGTTCGGGCGTCGGCACGACGACGGCCATCGCATCAACGGCACTGGGCCTCGCCTTCCTCATCGCGGCGTGCGGTGGCGAAAGCGAGTCTGGCGCTTCCTCGGCTGAGCTGCAAACAGAGGTAGTCGAGCCGGGCCCTGCGAACGCTGCCGATGCACAAGCTCAGGACACGACCGTGGAAGGCCCTGCGGACGCGGCCGATGCGCCGATTGCGGACACGGACCCCAGGCCGTTCCAGGACCTGGCCGCTGCCGACATACTCAACCTGAACCAGCGTTGGACCGGAGACTATGACGAGCTCGCCAAACGCCGCTTCCTGCGCGTGCTCGTACCGTACAGCCGCACGCTCTACTACCTGGACGGACCCGAGCAGAAGGGTATTGCGTACGAGTCATTACGCGTACTCGAGAGCCAGCTGCCACTCATCAGTGGGTCGAAGGTGCGGCCGAAGATCGTCATCATTCCGACCACCCGCGACCGTCTGCTGCCGGCTCTCGCCGAGGGTTACGGCGACGTCGCCATCGGCGCGTTCACCGTTACCGACCTGCGCCGTGAAAGCGTCGAGTTCTCCGCCCCCACGATGTCCGACATCGAGGACGTCGTCGTCACGGGCAAGGATGCGAGCGCAGTGCTGAGTGAATCGGATCTCGCCGGTCGCGAAATTCATGTGCGACGTGAGAGCAGCTACTACGACGATCTGGTAGCGCTGAACGAGCGATTGACGAATGCGGGGGTACGCCCCGTGTCGATCATCGAGGTCGATGCACGGCTCGAGGACGAGGATGTGCTGCAAATGGTCGACGCCGGGATCATTCCAGCGACCGTCAGCAAACGTCCTGTCGCGGAATTCTGGGCTAAATTGTATGACCAATTGGTCGTGCACCCGCAAGTGGCGCTGCGTTCCGATGGACAGATCGCCTGGGCCTTGCGCAAGGGTACGCCGCAGATCAGGAAGATCATCGACGATTTCGTCGTCAAACACCGCGCCGGGACGCTCTTTGGGAATATTGTGCTGCGTCGCTACCTGGGAAGCGCAAGGCGGCTCAGGAATCCGACGACGACCGCCGAGCTCGAGAAGTATCGCGCGATGGCACAGCATTTCCGCAATTACGCCGGCCAGTATGGTTCCGATTGGCTTTTGGCGGTTGCGCAGGGCTACCAGGAGTCGCAGCTCGACCATTCGAAACGCAGCCCGGCCGGGGCGGTAGGTGTAATGCAGATCAAGCCCGCCACCGCCGCGGATCACAACGTCGGCATCGATAACGTGGAAGACCTCGAAAACAACATTCACGCAAGCATCAAGTACATGAGCTTCATCCGGGATCGCTACTTCTCGGACGAAGACATCGATCCGCTCAACCGGGGCTTGTTCACGCTGGCTGCCTACAATGCGGGGCCCGCGCGTGTCGCGACGATGCGGAAGAAGGCAGCGGAAGTGGGCCTCGACCCGAACCGGTGGTTCGGCAACGTCGAGATCATTGCGGCACGTGTGATAGGGCGCGAGACGGTCGACTACGTGAGTAACATTTATAAGTACTACGCCGCGTACAAGGCGTACGCCGCGCAACAGGACACGGCTGCTCAAAAGGCCGACGGATCGACGTCATTTTCAGCGCGAAGACATACGGCAAATCTTGCGGAGATTACAATCCGCCTGCGTGGCTGGCGGAGAGGGCAATCCGCCCACGCACACGATCGAGCGCGGCTGGTCGTTGCGGATTGATCTTTAGTGCAGTGACATTCGCACAATAATGGCGGAGAGGGAGGGATTCGAACCCCCGGAACCTTTCGGTTCAACGGTTTTCAAGACCGCCGCATTCGACCGCTCTGCCACCTCTCCTTATGCGTACCCTATTCCACTTGAAAAGCGCCCGGATTGCCATCAAATAATGAACCTTGCGATCGTTGAGAACCAAGCGGTCGGCACAGGGTCCGAGTATGCATGTGTCGGACGCATACGGCATACCGGAGGAGCCAAGGTGAAAACAACAAAATGGTCATTGGCGTGGCTGTCACTTGTCCTGTCAGCGAGTGCCTGGGGGCAAACCGCATCGGCGCCAGCTTATCCCTGCGAAAAGGATGAAAAATTCAGGGCATTCGATTTCTGGTTGGGCGAGTGGGAAGTGCGCACGGCCGATGGAAAGCTCGCAGGCCATAACAGCATTCGCTCCGCGGAGCGCGGCTGCCTGCTGACCGAGCACTGGACCAATACGGCCGGCGGCACCGGCATGAGCATCAACTACCTTGACGCGATCACCAATAAATGGGTCCAGGTGTGGCTGGCCGAGGGCGGAAGTCAGATAATGATCAGTGGCGGCATGACCGACGAGGGAATGAGCCTGATAGGCACGCTGCACGAGCTCAGTAACGGTAGTACCGTACCGTTTCGTGGCCTGTGGACGCAGCTGCCGGACGGCAGGCTGAGGCAGTATTTCGAGCAATCGAACGACGGCGGCGCGACCTGGGTTCCGTGGTTCGAAGGATACTATTCGCGCATCGACAAGGACTAAAGGAGCAGAATCTGTTGAACGCACAATTCAGTAAACGTCAATTGCCGGCAGGCAATCCGCTGGCGAATGCACTGGTGGTCATCGTCGGCGCATTGGCAATCGCGGCGTCTTTCGTGCTGGGTGTTGCGGCACTCATCGTGCTCGGCAGCATCGTGCTGGTATTCGCCGCACTGGTCGGCATTCGTGTGTGGTGGTTCAACAGGCGCCTGTCACGACAGGTTAGATCGGGCCAGCAGAAAAATTCCGGCGGGCAGACCGAGATCATCGAAGGCGAGTACCACTTCATTTCCACCGTGCGCCGGGAGGACCCGCGTCCGCGGCAATAGTCAACAAGCGCAAAAACTCGTAAGCTCGGCGGCATGCGAAATGGCAAGTCCGAGAAAGACCGCAGCAGGCGCCGGCGAAAGCGCATAACGATCGTCACAGTCTATGTGGCGATAGCGGTAGGCCTCGCCTGGTTTTTCGAATCGCAGGCGACTACCACCGTCATATTCGTAAGGCATGCCGAGAAGGACCTGTCGATTCCCGACGACCCTCCCTTGTCGCCGGCCGGCAGGGAGCGTGTCGCCGAGCTGACCCGCCAGCTCGTCGACGCCGACGTCGTGGCGGGCATAGACGCCATCTATGCGACGCCGTTCGTCCGCACGCAGCAGACGGCCGAACCGCTGTCGGCGAGGTTGAACATCCCGATCCAGAATTACGATCCCGACGATAACGAGGCGGTATTGGACCGGATCCTGAAGAAACACAAAGGCAAGATCGTGCTGGTAGTCGGTCACAGCGACACGATTCCAACCCTGATTGCCGATCTCGGTGCCAGCAAGAAGGTTCCGCCAATCGCCGAGGACGAGTACGACAACATCTACCTCGTATCCATACCGTGGTTTGGCCAGACCAAGACCATTCGCCTGCGCTACGGTGCTCCTTACCTAGGGCCGCCGGGCGAGGCCGTCATGTGACGCAGTCTGCTGCGATGGACTAGGGACTCTCGTCCCGATCGTCTGGTTTGCGCATTCCGGCGGTCTCACGCAGCATGATGGCCTTCTGGATGAAGTCCGTGTGACGGCCCACCAGGATATCCGCCTGCACGGCGGCCTGAATTTTCTTCCCCTGGTTGATCAGGTAGGTCACGCGGCGTACACCAACGCCGAAAGGTCCATCGACGTCGTACATCTTGATTGCGACCTTCTCGGTATCGCTCAGCAGGCGAAACGGCAGCTTGTGTTGCTCGCGGAAGCGCTTGTGGCTTTCCGCATCCTGCGGGCTGATACCGACGACCTGCAGTCCCACTGCCATGATGTCGTCGTGCATATCGCGAATGGAGCAGGCTTCCTTGGTGCAACCCGGCGTGAAATCGGCCGGGTAGAAATACAATACCAGCGGACCGGCCTGCAGAAGCTGCGACAGGGAAACCTCGACGCCGGCTTCGTCCGGCAGTATGAACTCCGGTGCGACACTGCCCGCATTTAGCATGGACTTGCTCCTCAGAATTTATCGTGGCTGCCGGCTGCGCGTGTCGAATGGCGTGTCGGGCCAGCTCTGCGCCAACGATTCTACATGCCGGCAGAGGTCCTGGACCACCCTGCGCCGGCGGTGATTCGGTCGGACGTGAACGCTTTGGATCCACCACATTACGCCGCTTCGCCGGTCGCTCTGCTAGAATTCTGAACATGCCCCGGTAGCTCAGTGGATAGAGCGTCCGCCTCCTAAGCGGAAGGTCCCATGTTCGAGTCATGGTCGGGGCACCAGATTTGCAGAGTCTTGCGTCGTCCCGGACGACCGCACTCAGAGCCAGCGGCGGACGCGCTCGCAGTAGGCCAGGAAGGCATCACCAAAACGGGCTTGCAAGGCCGTTTCTTCCGGCACGATCTGAAACCGGTTCATGTAGAGAACGAAAACGATGGGCAGGACCAGGGCATAGGCGCTGCCGAGCCAGGCTGCCCAGCCGAGCAGCAGGAGCAACATGCCGACATACATCGGATTGCGCGTGCGCGCATAAATGCCTCCCGCTACCAGCGTCGACGCCTGCTCAGGGCGCATAGGATTCACGGTCGTCCGCGACGTTCTGAATTGCATGACGCCGGCAACGATGCAAACTATGCCGCCGATTCCAAGGCTGCCGGCAACGATACCCGCGAGCACACGGTTTATTTCCATAACGGGCAAGTACTTCGCAAGCAGCCACATCAGCACTGCCACGACAACGGCCAGTGGCAGCGGCGGAATTTTCAGTTCCAGGCGCGGCATACAAATATCACCTGCTCGTTTGTTCGTGGCATGACGCGGCTGGTCAGGTGCATCTCGGAATCATGCGATTGTTGTGGCGCAATGGCGGTGTTTCCGCAAACGAAATCGGACGCCGAACAGGAGTGCCAGCAGCATACAGGGTGAGATCAAACCGCCGCCGCTGCCATCGGCTCGCACCACCTGTGCAACAGCCGGGTCTTCCTTGATACGCACACGGAATCGATCCAGCTCGGCGAGCAGGTTGGTGGTCATGTCATCCATGGCAAGCGCATAGCTCTTGCGTCGCGACTCGAGTACCTCGCTGCTGGCCTCCGCCAGCGTCGACGTGTTGGATTCGATGTGAATTCCCGGGGCGCGAAACAGCAGGCGGCGTGACGGAATATCGAATATGGCAGTGTCAACGAAGGTTCGGACTTCGTTCTTCGTACCTTCGATGGTGTACGCCCCGACGATAGTCCAGTACAGGAACGCGGCACTGGTGTCGCTGCTGGTCGCCACCTGGTCATAGGATACGAGCGCGATCACTGAAAGCTGGTACAGGCGCGAGACCTGTTCGAGCCCCTGGAAGCCACGACTGCTGCGCAAATAGGTGTCCGGGATGACGACAATATCGGCGATGAAATCCTGGTCGATGAACACGCCGCGGACCTTTTCGAGCAGAGCAATCTTGTCCGCCTCGCTCAGGCCTGGCGAATCACTGGCCTGGTAGCTCGGAACGAAGGCAAGCCCTACGCGCATCGGTACCTGAAGCTGCGGGATGCTGTCTTCCGGTTTCGGCAGTTCCTCTCCGTCGGGATAGAGGTAGTCGACCAGGCTGCTCGATACACCCTGCCGGGTTTCGCCCGCATAGCCGGCCCAGAACGAACTGCAGGACGACAGGCACACAAGAAGCAGGCCTGCCAGCAAGAACGAACATGCGCTTTTCATGAGATCACCTCATTGCGGACACGCCCCGCATTTTTTGGACATAATCCGCGCCCCCGGTCAAGTGTATGCTTTCTGCGGTTTGAGTGCTGGTTCATAGTCCGGAACGCGCGCCGGACATATTCTGGCGAAGTGATTACCGTCGGCACTTACAGGGCAATTCTGCTGGTCGCGGCCACCCTGACCGCGATGCCAGTCGCTCACGCCGGAGATTTTCTCAAGGGCATCGAGGCATTCCAGCGAGGCGATTACGATGCGGCAATGGCCATGTGGTTGCCGATGGCAGAGGCCGGTGACCTGAATGCCATGTACAACGTTGCGCTGATCTACGACCAAGGCCTCGGCCGGCCGGCCGACAAGCTGCTGGCATTGCGCTGGTACCGCGCACCGGCCGAAGAGGGTGATGTATCGGCGCAATTCAACATCGCTACCATCTATCACTTCGGCGATGGCGTGGCGGCCAACAAGCGCGAGGCGGCCCGCTGGTACCGTGCAGCGGCGGAGCTGGCCGACGAGGAAGCACAGTTCAACCTCGGCCTGATGTATGCGAGCGGCGACGGGGCGGAACTTGATGTCGAGACCGCCATCCACTGGTTTCGCCTGAGTGCCGACCAGGGCCATTCCGGTGCGCAATTCCGGCTCGGTCACATGTACGACCTGGGTGATGGCGTCGCCGAAGATAATGCCGAAGCCATGCGTTGGTACCTGCTTGCCGCCAACCAGGGCAACGCGTTTGCACAAAACAATCTCGGCACCATGTATTTTTCCGGCGAAGGCGCCGTATTCGACTGGATCCAGGCGTACAAGTGGTTTTACATCGCCGAGCAACTCGGCAATTATGAAAGCCGTGGCAATCGCCTGTCATCGGCAAAACTGATGTCCAGGTCCGATATCGCCGAGGCGCAGAAACAGGCCGAGGACTGGCTGCAGAGATTCCCCATCGGCCGCTGAATGGCGACGGCCTCGCGGCGCTGTAAACGATGCCGCCGGCTGTCCGTTACAATGCCACCTGGACGCAGCAGGTGGAGAATCCCGTTATGAACATCCGTTGGCGAGCGCATGCCTACCGCGACGGCGATGCACTGTTTGAAGCGCGTGTCTACTGGGACGACGACCGTGCCGAACCGCGACCTGGAGTACTCGTGTCACATGCCTGGCGCGGCCGCAGCGACTTCGAAAATGGCAGGGCAGAAGCCATGGCGCGACTCGGTTACATCGGCTTCGCCCTGGATCTTTACGGCAAGGGCATCCTCGGACGCAACAACGAGGAAAATCAGCGCCTGATGCAGCCGTTCATGCAGGACCGGGCGAAACTGCAGCAGCGCATGAAGCTTGCGCTGGCCGAGATCCGCAGGCTGCCCGAGGTCGATCCGTCGCGGGTCGCCGCGACAGGATTTTGTTTCGGCGGCCTGTGTGTACTGGATCTCGCGCGTAGCGGCGCGGACCTGCGCGCCGTCGCCAGCTTTCACGGTTTGCTGGACCCGCCCGGGAACACGGCCGGGAAACGCTTCGAGGGCATGGTACTGGTGCTGCACGGCTGGGACGATCCCATGGCACCACCCGAAAAGGTGGTTCGCCTCGGACAGGAGCTGAGTTCGATGGGTGCCGACTGGCAGGTGCATGCGTACGGCAAGACGCTGCATGCATTCACCAATCCGGCCGCGGCCGACCCGGCCCATGGCCTGATGTTCAATGCCCTGGCGAACGAACGCTCGACACGCGCACTGCAGTCCTTCCTGGCCGAAGCTTTCTGGTAGCGCCCGACAATCGGCCTGTGGGCATGGCTCGGGTGCCCTGTGGTAAAGTGACCGGCCTTTAATGCGCAGCGATGAAAAACCCACAATTCTTATGAAAAAAATTAATAGTTTCATTTATTTACAGATCATTCTTGCGGTATTTTTGAGTTCCTGTGACCGGGGCGGGCAGGTTGCCGAGACGCCAGCCGACTCGGGTGCTGCCGCCGGCGCGAACGTTGCCGCCGACGAAGCGGCAAAACAGATCACCGCAGACCTGATGCGCGCCTACGTCAAGGAGTTGTCCGACGACCGGTACGAGGGACGCGGACCGTCGAGCCGCGGAGATGAACTGGCCAGGAAGTACCTGGCAGCTGAAATGGACAAGCTCGGCCTCGAACCGGGAGCGGCCGACGGCAGCTGGCAGCAACCGTTTGAACTCGTCGGCGTCACCGCCGAGCAGCCGCCGACGTGGACGTTCACCAGGGGTGATGCCTCGGTAGCGTTGAAGCAGTGGGACCAGTTCATAGTCGGCAGCGGCATTCAGGCCGAGAAAGCGGAAATCAGCGATGCGGAACTTGTCTTCGTCGGCTATGGCATCCAGGCACCGGAGTACCAATGGGACGACTTCAAGGGTCAGGACCTGAAAGGCAAGGTCCTGTTGATCATGAACAACGATCCCGACTGGGACCCCAGCCTGTTCGGCGGGGAAACGCGATTGTGGTATGGACGCTGGGACTACAAGTACGAAAGCGCGGCACGACAGGGAGCCGTCGGCGCGATCATCATTCACACGGTGCCGTCCGCGGGTTATCCGTTTCAGGTCGTGCAGACCTCCTGGACCGGTGAGCAATTCGAATTGCCGGCGGGCGACGAGCCGCGCAGCCCGATCGAGGCGTGGGCGACGGAGGAAGCCGTAAGGGAACTGGTTGCACTCGCGGGACAGGATCTCGACAAGCTGCGCGAAGCAGCGGACAACCGCGATTTCAAACCGGTGCCGCTGGGAATCACGACATCGATTTCAATGAATGTCAGCCTGAAGCGGGCGCAGTCAGCCAATGTCCTAGGCCTGATCAAGGGCAGCGATCCGGAACTGGCGGACCAGGCCGTGATCTACACCGCGCACCACGATCACCTGGGCATCGGTACTCCGAATGCCGAGGGCGACAATATCTATAACGGTGCGATGGACAACGCTTCCGGGGTGGCGCAGGTGCTGGCGATTGCCAAAGCGATCAAGGCGCTGCCGGAGCCACCGCGCCGGTCGATCCTGGTCGCGCTCGTGGGTGCGGAAGAGCAGGGCCTGCTGGGTTCGAAATACTATGCCAATGACCCGACTTTCGCGCCGGGAAAGATCGCCGCCAATCTGAATTACGACGGCGGCAACATCTGGGGCCATACTCACGACGTAACCTTTGTCGGTCTCGGTAAATCGTCGATCGATGCCATCGTCACGGCAATCGCCGCCGAGCAGGGGCGCGTCGTCAAGCCGGATCAGTTTGCCGATCGCGGCTACTT
>JAKEGN010000395.1 GCA_022615525.1 Woeseiaceae bacterium | reverse complement strand
TTCAAGCGACACGTCGGCGTCGGTCCGGGTGCGGCACGGCGCGCGGCGCGCGGCAGGCGCGTCCCGTCCAGTTGACGAAGTGCAGACGGATCACAGGGCATTCACGGCGAACGGTGCTGCGGCACGCGACGTACCAAGGTGAACGGCATGAGCATCATCATATGCCCTGCACCTGTCGCTCAGGCTGCGTTGTTCTTCAGCTTGTGCGGGTTGCGATTCGGGCAAGTTTTGTCGCTGCATCGGTCGGGTATGGTCTTGGTACCTCGAACCATGGGCGCCCCGCATTTCGATTTTCCTCGTGGGTAGGCGCATTTCGCGCCGGTGGGCCGTGATTCCAGCCAATAGCCGCAGCCGCTCGTGCATTTGTAGATCGGGCCGAACCGGCCGCGCGCCACTTCGAGCGTGCCTTTTCGGCATTGCGGGCACTTCACGTTAGTCGGCGGCAAACCCGCGTCTGCGCATCCTTTTTTCATTTCATCGCTCCGGTCTCGATCGTGCTGTCCTAGCTCAGGACGGCCTTGGGTACTCCCAACCAGAGCACGAACTGCCGAGAGGAGGCCCACAGCTGTTTCTCGTTGCGAACCACTTTCGAGAGGATGTTGAGGCCGATCAGGAAAGCGACGAACGACTTCGCCGTCGCCGCCACGTCATGGATCGCGGGCATTTCCTTTTGCCGGACGGCCTGCAACAGCAACCGCTCCATCAGCGATACCTGCTGTTTGACGGCCTTTTCCAGCAGCGCTCCGATCTCATCATCGACCCCGGCCAGCTCCGCGACTCCATTGCAGACGAGACAGCCGCGCGCCTCGGTGTCCGTGGCGCGGATGTGACAGACATTGCGCAGCACCGAAACCATTACCGGCACGACGGGATCGCCCGACTTGATCTGCCGCAGCGGCGCGTCCGGCGCCTGGGCACCGTATACGGCCAGAACCTCGCGGAACAGCGCCTCGCGGCTGCCGAAGCTGTTGTAAAAGCTCGACCGTTGAATCTCCATTGCCTCGGCCAGTTCCTTTGCAGAGGCGGCGAGAAAACCTTTTTTCCATACGAAATTCATTGCCGCCTGCACGGCATCCGCGCGCGCGAAACCCGTTGGCCGGCCGGTCCTGGCGGTCTGCGGAGTGTTGTGGTCTTTGCCCATCGTGGTCCCCGGTCGGTACTACTGGACACAAGTGTACAAAACTAATATGCTCCCGTCCACTTCTGGACACTACTGTCCAGTTGTACAGGCGTTCAGGCCGGTCTAATCCACGCGGCGAGCACCCCTCGCTGCCCTACCGAGGACCCATCGTCATGGAATTTCAGGTTCATAGTGAGAATACCGCCCCATCCGCCTCGCAGGAGACCCTCGCCAGGATCGTCGAACGGTACGGCTTCATCCCCAACCTGGCCGGCGTGTTTGCCGAGTCACCCGGCGCGTTCAACGGCCTGCTTGGCGCCATGACGGCCTATGACGCGCCGGACATAACCCTATCGATGCTGGAGCGGCAGGTGGTGTTGCTGGCCGTTTCGGCCAAGAACCGATGCGAGTACTGCACCGCCGCGCACAGCATGCTGGCCAGCATGAACGGACTCGACCGGGCGGGGGTGAATAGCCTTCAACAGGGACGTCCGCTCGGCGACAAGAAGCTGGAAGCGTTGCGCACATTCGCCGAGAAACTCGTCGAGAAGCGCGGCTGGGTTCCTAAGGCCGAGGTTGATGAGTTCATTGCCACGGGCTTCACCAAGGCGCAGGTGCTCGAGGTGGTTTTCGGTGTCGCGCTGAAGACGCTGACCAACTACGCGAACCACATCGCCAACCCGCCGGTAAACGAGCAGTTCGCCGCGTTCCTGCCGAAGTGGTCAAACGCCGCCTGAATCACACGAGGAAACGAACATGAATCGATTCATATCGACAGCCAGGCAGCGACTTCCGGGCCTGGTAATAACACTCATGCTTGGAATCTTGGCAAGCGCGCTCGCCGCCTGTGCCCACGCCCCGTCGGAAAACTACAAACTACCGCACGCGGACGTACCGGAAACAGCCGCACCGGAAGGACGGTACGTGCAGATCCACGGCACCCGCATCCACTACGTCGAGCAGGGAAAGGGCGACCCGATTCTATTCATCCACGGCAACCCCACGTCCTCATATCTATGGCGCAACATCATGCCGACGGTGTCGGGACAGGGCAGAGCCATCGCCATCGATCTTGCCGGTATGGGACGATCCGGGAAATCGAACACCGGCTATCGGTACAAGGATCATTACAAGTACCTGGAAGGCTTCATCGAGGAACTCAAACTGACGAATATTACGTTCGTGGTGCATGACTGGGGGGCGGCGCTCGGTTTCGACTATGCGAGCCGTCATCCTGAGCGAGTGAAGCGGCTTGCGTTCATGGAGGGTGTGTTACCGCCGATCTTCCCGCAACCCAGCTTCGAGGCCATGGGGCCGGAAATGGGCGGCATGTTCAGGGCATTCAAAGATCCCGTCCAGGGAAGGCGGATGGTTATTGTGAACCACATGTTCGTCGAGCAGATACTGCCGAACTTCGTGAACCGCCCCCTCGGTTCGGTCGCAATGGC
Source organism: Woeseiaceae bacterium (assembly GCA_022615525.1). GTDB lineage: Bacteria > Pseudomonadota > Gammaproteobacteria > Steroidobacterales > Woeseiaceae > JAKEGN01. The sequence goes on along the minus strand of JAKEGN010000395.1, from coordinate 3,353 downwards.
CGAGTATCGCCGACCCTACGTCGACAGCGCGGACCGCGAGCCGCTGCTGGCCTGGCCGCGGGAAGTGCCGATTGCAGGCGAGCCTGGCGATGTCGTGGAGCGCATGAATGCCATCCGGCAGTTCATGGTAAGCACGAACAAACCGGTTCTCCTTCTCTACGCAGAACCGGGGGTTCTAGTCCCGCCTGCCGTCGTATCCTGGTACCGGCAAAACATTCCGCGGATCGAAACAGCATTCGTCGGTCAGGGGTTGCATTTCATCCAGGAGGACAATCCGCGTGCGATCGGCCTTGCGATTTCGGATTGGATGAGGCGGAATTAGGAAATACCCCGGTTGACTCCGGCGGTCAGAGATGTTCTTCATGAAGCCCCGTTGCTCAAGGTTAAGATTTCATTGGCGCGGGTACCGGCACACGACTCGCCCCCAGATATGGCCCCACTCGATAAAGGATGGGTTCAGAAAGCCTCGGGCAAACCGATCGGTTTGCCCGAGGCTATTGGACCGCTTTTTTGGAATTGAAGCGTACCCATTTGCCAATGGCAACTGCATGCCGGCAAACCACTAAAGTGCTCGCGATCCGCCCGAATTGCCTGTGGCTGCATTTCTGTAAATGAAATTGAGGAAGCTTCCGAATAGAGAGAATTGCACGAGGTTCGATGTCAACTCGACTCCGATCCAACTTGCTATGTTCGGAACCTGATACTTGGCAGCCTCGGCGAGTGCAATGTAGGAAACCAGGAACACCCCCATGAGACAAGAAAAGCCGAGCGCCTTGGCGACTGTGGATCCGTATCGATTGGTCAATTGTGAATAAAGCGCCGATAGAATCGCTCCCTGGATGACCATCGCCAGGAAACCAAACGCGAAGATCGGCTCCTTTCGGATATACGTGACCGCGGCGTAGTGATCGGCTGCAACGACAAAGTGCGACAGCGCCTGCGTAACGAACGTCGCGACAATGAAAGCCAGGATGGTGAGTACATGTCTTCTCATTGACTGCTCCTTTGTTTCAATGTTGCTCGCTGTTGCCCGTTTCTATCTCCACGAGCGTCCGTGACCTGCTTCTCGGGAAGCTTGCCGACATACGCTTGGGCCATAGAGAGCCACTTCTTCAGCTGCGCGCTACTTGCGACCCCCGAGAAACTCACAAGAATGAAGCCCGCCATGCGCCGACCGGCACCCATGCAAGGCTGCGCGAAGGGACTTGCAAGCGCAACCGGCTCCGCGTCTGCTCCCACGCGAACCATGAGCCCCTGCTTGGATACGCAGCACAGCATGTTGCCGCTGAGCATAAAGGTAATGCCGCCGAACATTCGCTTCTCGCTGACATCGCCGGGGCAACGACCAAGAACGCGGCGAACGCGTGCGGCGACGCTGGCTGCTGCAGCTTCCGGTGTCATAAGTTCAGCCCACAGGAAACTGTTGCGTGTCGAAGAAGAGAATACTGTGTAGGACCCTGCTGCCACGCAAGGTAAGCACTTCGCACATTGGAATCTCGGCTCTTGCCGGTGCAGTCATATTCCACACGAACGTGTGGGCTACCCGCATGCCATCGGTGATGAATTGGGAGTTGGTGATGCTTGCCTCAAAGGGCGGGTTCATCATAGCGTCCACGAAGGAGTCCGGGCCGTCGAAAGTCATCATCGGCCCTTTGAATGAGAAGTTGTCCGCGAGGACCGACCGAAGTGCTGCCTTATCCCGGTTTGCCATCGCCCGATAGAAAATCCCGACCACTTCGACTGGTGTCATATCGTTTCTCCCAGGGTGACGCGAGAGTGCCGCGAACTCGCTGATAGCTTGCACTTTGCAATCATTCTAGCGTATTACTTGCTAAATGCAAGCAATCTGCTTACCCTGTCCACATGAGAGGCAAAGCGCCCCCAAAGCAGCGATCCGGTTGCCCGATCAGTATCGCGCTGGAAATCTTCGGTGACTCCTGGTCGCTGTTGGTCGTGCGCGACCTTATGTTCAAGCAACGCAGGACCTTCAACGAGTTCCTCAGCGCGGAGGAGAACATCGCAACCAACATTCTGTCAGAACGGCTGGCCCGACTAGAGTCAAATGAAATCATCGAGAAGCACCAGGATCCGAACGACGCACGTCGGTATATCTATCGCCTGACCGAGAAGGGGATCGCCCTCGCACCGGTACTCGTCGAGATGATCTTATGGTCTGCGCAGCACGAGACTACGGCGGCAGCACCGGATGTCGTCGCCGAGATGACCGCACACAAGGGTCGCTTCCTGTTGAGAGTGCGGCAGGAATGGGCGAGGATCAAGTTGCCATGATCGCTGGACTGCCGGCAAGTTTTGTCCGTAGACAACCGAAACATTCGGGCTCGATGAGATGATCGTGTCGAACAGACGGCGATCGGTGCGGCGACTACTGTCAGGACTAGGTTCCGCACTGCTCGCGTCCACCTGCCTCAGCGGATGTGAAGGGGCCACGCGAAAACTCGATGAGGCGGCTGTTTACGGGGGGCCTCAGTTCCGGCTGAAGGTCGTGCGGTATTACGAGAACCTGCCGTTTCATTACACCGGCGAAGTGTTTCGCGTGCAGTGCTCGTCCCGGCATACGACTAAATCGCCCGGCCACAAGACGCAAGAAGCGGGATGGGTCACGCTGGGAGGCGGCGGTGCGATCGGTTCGAAGAGTGCGACGGACGTGGCCGAACGGGAACGATCCAATTACCTTGTCGTGAATGACCATACGTTGGTCTGGGTTGGAAACGGCCTGAACGTGAGCTTTGATGCATGTGGCCGCTTTCGAGGGTGGTATCCCACCAGCCTACCCACTGAGATGATTATTCCCGTGGAAAAGCCTGACTACTGTGCACCAAAGGGAAGCGTCGATTGTCGGCAGCATGATTTCGTAGGCGAGCGTGCACCGCAATTTGAAGATATCCGCGTTGCCCCAAGCGGCGAGATCTCGTTTGTCGTTCGGTCCAAAGCGTTCCGGGACTCCACGGCAATACGGGTTCGAAGCACGGACTTCGGCAGGACATGGCGGACGGAGTCGCCCTGAGGAGTGATGTCCACTTCGTTGGCTGCTGAGGGCAATGTTTGCGGAGACCCGCAGCGCAAAAGCGGCCACTGTCAGCTGATCCGGCTTTACACTGAGATCGCGGCGTCGGACAAGGGCATGAACTACAAATAGCAATCTTACCCGCGCGCCGGATCGCCCGGCGAACCCGCAAGCGGCACACCGCCCTTCGCGGCGCATTCCTTGGCTGAGGCATAGATCCAGCCTTGGCCCTTGCAGGCGTTCTGGCCGGTGCAGGCGTTGTGCGCGGTCGAGCAGGCGGTCTGCCCCTTGCACGCGTTGATGCCGTAGCAGGCAATACCCCCGACCT
>JAKEGN010000069.1 GCA_022615525.1 Woeseiaceae bacterium | reverse complement strand
GGCGTTGACGTTGTCGATTTCCTTCTTCAGTTCATCGACGAACCTGCGCCGGTTGAAAAGGCCGGTAAGGACGTCGTGATTCGCCAGCTGCAGCAATCGCGCATCGCGTTCGCCAAGCGCCGTTGCGGTCGATTCCAGCGCCTCGACGATTTCGGATATCTCCCTGTGTTCCGCAGGCTTGAACTGCACCCTGAGATTGCCTTTCGCGAGCTCCGAGATCGGCTCCTGCAGGTCGGATATGGATGAAAGGGCCTTGCGCAATGTCGCTCGACCGATGATTCCGGAAGCGATCAACACGAGCAGCAGGACGGAAATGGCGATCTTGATGTTCTTCAGGAGCCGGTCGTGAAAGAGCATGAAATCGAGTTCGAGCCCGACGAAGCCGATCAGGTCGATCGCGCTCGATTCCGCGGCAAGCTCAGGGTCGAAGTCGAAGAGTCCGTCGCTGGTGATGGATTCGGTCCAGACCGGTGCCAGTATTTCGAATGCGCGCGCATTGATCAGGCTGCTTTTCATGACGTATGGCTGTTTGCCGCCCGCACGTTCGCTTGCATTCTGCAGCATTGCGGCGGTCAGGTCGCTCGCCGGTTCCCTTTCCTCGTCCGTGTTCGAGATGGAAAACAGCACGGTGCCATCATTCTTGTAGTAGATCACTCGCTCGATTTCAGAGTATTTGTCGATGAAGCTCTCGAGGCGCAGCAGTGCATCGTTGTCGTTGGTCAGGTACAAGGGTGCGCCAAGTTCGTTCAGTTCTTCGGTCCACTGCAACGCCCACCTGCTGTAATTGTCCTGCAACACCCACTGGCCTCCCCAGTACAACGCAGCGACGGCAAGGCTGCCGATGACTGCGGTAATCATGATTTGCAGCGACAGGATCTCGCGGACGAGCGCTCGTTTGCCGCGTCGCGCCGCGTTCCATTGCGCGACCCTCGTTATCAGTTTCCTGGAGAGGTTCTGGAGATCGGCAAATGTCACAGTGCACCTGCGACCGATTCAGCGCCGGCATCATCAAGGCCGTATTGCTGAACGATCGTCTTGTTGGTCCGAATCTGAATTGCGGTCAAGGGCGTAAGGGCGGGCAGCAGGTTTCCCTTGTCATCTTCGAATTGATCAAGGACCCGAACGATCGCCGATGCGATGTCCGCGTCCACGGTACTTGCACTGAGAGTCGCGCCCATCGCGAGCAGTGATTCATTGAACACGGCGACTTGCACGCGGTGACGGGAAGCATAGCCGAGTATCTCATCGAGCACGGTGCGGCTGAGAATACGGTTGTCCGGGAACAACAGGAAACCGTCAATATCCGGCACCAGGCGATTGAAGAGATAAAGCGTCTCCTTGTCCGAACCCGCAACCCGGATGTGCATGCGGATACCGAGCTCGGCGGCAGCAAGCTCGGCCTCCTCGATCAGTTCATCGTGGCCCGAGCCGACTATGGCGCCGACGTTTTGCAATTGCGGGTCGAGTTCCTTCCATGCCTTGAGCTGCATACTCATCGGTGGAATGGATGACACTCCCTTGACGGTATCGGTGATCAGGTCGTTGTCGTAGACATTGAATACCTGGCAGAAGACGACTGGCACTCCGGACAGCGCCCTGGCCGACAGGGCTGCTCGCAGTCCGATGGCAACGACAGCCGTTGCCTGTTCATCCGCGATGCTGCTGAACACGTTACGCACGGGCTGGCTTCGATCCGAGAGGTCGTACAGGGAATAATCTTCGAGCATCAGCTCCAGTTCCTTTGCGACGCTTTCGTAACTTGGCTGGCGTCCGCTGAGAACGATGGCAACGCGGTGTGAATAGACTGTCGGTTCGACGGGCTCGGGTTCAGGTTCGGGAGGAACGATCACAATCGGGGGATGAACCGTTTCCGCTTCAATCGGGGCCTGAGTGACCACCGCGGGCGGCAGGCCGGGTTCCCTGATGACGCGCGGTTCCGGCGCATCCGGTCGAAGCAGGCTGCAAGCTGACATCATGAGAAACAGCGCGAGAGATAGCGCGCCCGCCGGCAACAACCGCAGGAGTCTGCTGATTTGGTCTGAACTTTGCATACCCTGGAGCTCCGCCGTTGATCGAAATGCCTGCAAACAGGGGCGTTCGGCGCGCGTGTCGCATGCTATGGAGCAATATAACAATGAGTGAATTCGACGCAGTGATACGCGTCTCAAATGCGCCGGGCGCGCGGCTTTCAGGCATTTCATGCGCTCGCCTGCGGGCCCGCTGACGGCGCATCCTGCCGGGGTCAGTCTGGGCTCAAGCGACCAGAGCCGGCCGTCGCCAGGCCATTATGTCAAGCGGGCTTGTCCGAGCGCGCCGGATTGCCCGAAGGCTCGGCGCGCTCTCTGCTCAGGCGGCAATGTCCGCCAGCAGTTTCTGCAGTTCGCCGGAGTGGAACATGTCCACGACTATGTCGCAGCCGCCTATCAGCTCGCCGTGCACATAAAGCTGCGGAAATGTCGGCCAGTTCGAATAGACCTTCAGACCTTCTCGAATTTCGGGGTCTTCGAAGATATTGACGTAGGCAAACGGCTTGCCCACCTGCTTGAGTGCATTGACCGTTTGCCCCGAAAAACCACACTGAGGGAAGTCGGGCGTGCCCTTCATGTACAGGATGATCGGGTTGGATTTCAGTTGCTGCTCAATTCTCTCGTTTACGTTCACAGTGCCTCTCACTTCTTCAATTCCGAAAAAAACCACGTCATTGCTTGTTGTTAGTATTCACCGCAATCTGATTGTTGACGCTGCGGACCTTGTCGGTATTTCTCGCTATGCTCACAGCCCGATCACGTACGGCAAAGCTTGGCACCGTACCCTTCAACGTCACCGTTCCCATGTACGTTTCGACCGACAGTCTTGCTGCACCGATCGCGGAATCCTGGGCATAGCGGCTTCGAATCGTGGCCGTTATGGCGTTGTCTTCGGCAAGCTGTTGCGCGGTCCGAGTGTCGTTGCCAAGGCCCGTCGTGCCTGACGCCGAGCCACCCATCAACATCGAAGAACAGGCGCTTGTCACGAGACACAGGCAGGCAATCAGGAGGGCAGTTTTCATATGCAAGTTTACACCGGCCGGCACAGTTGCCGCCAATTGTACGCAATCGCCGTGACGTGCGCAGCGGATGCGGCTGCAAATGCCTGATTCACCTAGGGAAGCCCTGATTAGTTTGTCTTTGCGAGGAGCGTAGCGACGAAGCAATCTGCAAAACGCGCTGTACAAAGCACAGGATTGCTTCGCTACGCTCGCAATGACGGGTTCTGCGAATTAATCAGCGTTTCCGTAGCGGTCCGCCAGTTTGCGGACCAGCGCCCATTGTTCGGCACCGCTCATCGTCGACCACGCCACGATCTCCTCGATCGTGCGCTTGCAACCGACGCATACCTTGTTGTCATCGAGCACACAAAGCCGGATACAGGGAGACTCGGGGTAACCGGGACGCGCGCCGCCTGTTTGTGCCCGTTTCATGGATGGCATACAACAAATCGTCCAATTGTCATCTCGGTCAGCTACTTAGGTGGGTGCCGCGGGCATTGCCGAATCTGCCGGCGATCCCGCCGGGTTTCACCGGCGTCCTGATTTTGCCGCTTCCAGACACTATAATACGCCGGGGCCCGCACCGAACCGGGTCAGTTCGTGCCGGACACACCATCGAACCGCCGGCAGCAAAGCAATT
>JAKEGN010000394.1 GCA_022615525.1 Woeseiaceae bacterium | reverse complement strand
GGGTTGTAGGTCATCCCAAAAATGGCCGCAACCGATAAGCCAGCGTCGCGACAGTGGTGGGCAAGTTCGGACGGCCGCAGAAACCTGGCATAGTCGTGCGTTCCGCGCGGCAATAGGCGTAAGAGGTACTCCGCACCGATGATGGCGAACAGGTAGGCCTTCGGATTACGGTTGATCGTGGAGAAAAAAACATGTCCACCGGGTCTTACCAACGCCGCACACGCTCTGACGGTGCTGGCCGGATCCGGAACATGTTCCAGCATCTCCAGGCAGGTGACGACGTCGAAAGCGCCTGGCATTTCGTCGGCCAGTGCTTCGGCCGCAATCTTGCGGTACTCGACGGTCTCACCGGTTTCCAACAAGTGCAAGCGTGCCACGCCTAATGCCTTGTCCGAGAGGTCAATACCGGTGACCCTGGCGCCGCGCGCGGCCATGCTTTCCGCAAGGATGCCGCCACCGCAACCAACGTCTACTACGGCTTTTCCTCTTAGGCCGACCTTGCAGTCTATCAGATCGAGCCGTAGCGGATTGATGTCGTGTAGGGGCTTGAACTCCGATTGGGTGTCCCACCAGCGGTGGGCGAGGTCGCTGAATTTCTGCAGTTCTATTGGGTCGGCGTTGGTCATGGTAAAGGTTGTGCAGACAGAATTTATCTGACCGGAGAAAACAGATCCGGTTCGATATGCCTCTTGCAAAGAAAAAAGCCCTGCTTTCGCAGGGCTTCTTCGAAATGATGCTAGCTTACTTGGTTCCGATCAGCTCGATCTCGACGCGACGGTCGGGCTGCAGGCACTCGATCAGCTTCTTGGTCACCTTGTTGCCCGGGCAATCACCCGGCTTCGTCTTCGGCTGCTTCTCGCCTTTGCCCTCGGTGTAAACTCGGTTCGCCTCGATGCCTTTGCCAACAACATAAGACTTTACGGCTTCGGCGCGGCGTTCTGAGAGCTTCTGGTTATAGCTGTCGCTTCCAATACGGTCGGTATGACCGACGGCGATGATGACCTCAAGCTTGATATCTTTGGCTTTGGCGACAACTTCGTCCAGCTTGGCCTTGCCTGCGGGGCGCAGTGTAGCTTTGTTGAAATCAAACAATGCATCGGCGGCGACCGTCACCTTCTCCGCAGCGGGCTTCGCGCCTTCCTTGGGTACTTCGGCAACCTTCGGCGGTTCGCACACTTCCTTCGGCAGGAGATCCTTGTCACATGCGCAGCCTGCTTCCGGCACAGCAGCGGCCGCTGCCGGGGTCCATGAACCGGACCTCCAGCAAAGTCCGGTGCCGCTTCTGGCGATCACGCCGCGGGCGTCCATGCCATAGGGCGTAATCGCGCGCTTGGCCTCCGGAACTACGATGTCCGTGCTTTGAGCGACTGCGGCAGTTGCGGCCATTCCCAGGGTCGCAATCGCGGCAAATGCCAGAACGGGTTTTGAAAGTTGTTTGATCATAAATCCCCTCTTTCCGAAACAGAATTTTTTGGTGGCACAGGTCGCTGGCTGGAAACCGCGTTGCAGCAAGCATACCGCAGGCTGTGCAACCACCGACCGACGTCTTCATCATAAGCCGCTTAAGATGCTAGCTTATTTCTCCAGACATTGGTAGCGTAGGCCAGGTCATTGTTGCTAATTTGCAACATAGCGCCACCTTCAATGCGAGGCTGGCCGGCAACCCATACGTGGCTGACATTCTCGCGGCCAGCCGCGTAGACCAAGTGGGATGCGGGATCGTAGCAAGGGGCAATATCGAGACCTGATAGGTCCACGGCACATAGGTCCGCTTCCTTGCCCGTTTCAATGGAGCCGACTCGATCGTCGATTGCCAGCGCCGCGGCGCCGTTCAGCGTGGCCATGCGCAAGGTTTCGTGGGCGCCGAGCACGGTTGCATCGCCACTTGCGACCTTGGCGAGCAGCGCGGCCTGGCGCATTTCGCCCAGTATGTCGAGGCGATTGTTGCTGGCTGCCCCGTCACTGCCCAACGCAATGCGCACGCCGCGCCTCTGTGCCTCGGCGATGGGAGCGATGCCGCTGGCAAGTTTCATGTTGGAAGTGGGGCAGTGAGCAAGAGTGCAGCCGTATTCCGCGAGTTGCTCAATCTCTCGGATGTCCAGATGTACGGCATGAACGGCGATGAGGTTGGGCCCTAACAGCCCTAGGCGGCGCAGCCTTTCCAAAGGCCGGACGCCGAACTTGGCTAGACTTTCGTCGATCTCGGCGCGGGTTTCGTGTACGTGTAGGTGTATTGGAAGATTCAGTTGCTCCGTCAGCGTGACAATACGCTCAAAACTCTTGTCGCTGACCGTGTACGGCGCGTGCGGCGCCATGCAGAAGCTGATCAGTGGCTGATCCCTCAGGGCATCGCGCGTAGCCAGACCCTTGCTGACGTAGGCATCGGCGTCGGACGCGTAATCGGTCGGGAACTCGATGACGATGATACCGAGCGCCGCGCGCATTCCGGCGGCAAGCGCCGCTTGTGCCGCCGCCTCGGGATAGAAATACATGTCGCTGAAGCAGGTAACGCCGCCACGCAGCATCTCGTAACAGGCAAGCAGGGTGCCATCCCTCACAAACTGCGGTGACACATGGCGTACTTCCGCAGGCCAAATGCGCTGGTTAAGCCAGTCCATCAGGGCCATGTCGTCGGCGTAACCTCGCAGAAGCGTCATTGCGGCGTGTGTGTGGGCATTGACCAGACCCGGCAACAGGACATGGTCAGGCAATGCGACGTGCTGACGAGGCGTGAACCGCTGCGCTGCTTCCTCAGCCGGGATCACGGCGACGATACGGCCGGCCTGGATCGCGACCGCATGATTGCTGAGGGTAATGCCGGCAGGCTCGATGGGGATCAGCCAACGCGGTGTCAGAAGAAGATCGATTGCCTCTGTCATAAATAGGCCCGGCACAACACGCGCGCACGACGGTCATGTCGTTGGTGACGACTTGAAGCACAAATCCGTCGCCGGCGAGAAGGCGGCATTCGTTGCACAAGAGGCGCTCCGTGTGCCACTTGGGGCGTGGCTGCGGCTCGCTCGGATAGCGCCCGCATGTTAATATCCCGCCTTTTTCCGACGGCCGATTGTCTAGCGCCGACTATAGCAAGTTTCAGCCTTTATGACCCAGTTCGCAAGAGAAACGCTGCCCGTCAGCCTAGAAGAGGAAATGCGGCACTCCTACCTCGATTACGCCATGAGCGTGATCGTCGGCAGGGCCTTGCCGGATGTGCGCGACGGACTCAAGCCCGTACATCGGCGCGTACTGTTCGGCATGAACGAGCTGAGCAACCACTGGAACAAGCCATACAAGAAGTCGGCAAGGGTGTCGGGCGACGTGATGGGTAAGTATCACCC
>JAKEGN010000068.1 GCA_022615525.1 Woeseiaceae bacterium | reverse complement strand
GTTGACGTATACCGGGCCGTGCCACAGTGCCCACTTGATAGCCAAGACAAGAACAAGCAATCGGGGAGCAAACATGGCAGGATCCGCAAGCCCGAACGAACAGTGGTCGTCCCGCTTGGGATTTTTGCTGGCCGCCATCGGTTTTTCCGTCGGCCTTGGCAATATCTGGCGCTTCCCCTATCTCACCGGCGAGAACGGCGGCAGCGCATTCCTGATCATCTACCTGTTTTGTGCTTTTGGTATCGGCCTGCCGCTCCTGATCGGCGAGTTCACAATTGGCCGCATGGGCAGATCGGGCTCGTCCGGAAGCCTGAGTGCTGTTGCCGTTCAATCCGGCCGCAGCAAGCGCTGGGGTGCCGTGGGCACGCTCGGCGTGTTCTGCGTTTTCATCATCCTCTCCTATTACTCCGTACTGACGGGTTGGACGTTCGACTATTTCGTGCGGGCAGCGAGCGGTTCCTTCGAAGACATAGGCGCAGAGGCATCGTCCGCCATGTTCTCCGGATTGATGGGCGACCCGCTGCGGCTTGTGTTCTGGAACACCGTGGTTTATGTGCTCACCGTCTTTGTCATTCGACGAGGCGTCCAGTCCGGCATCGAGAAAGCCGGCAAAGTTCTGATGCCGGCCCTGTTTGTGACACTGGTCGTAATGGTCATTTACGGCGCGGTTGCCGGCGATATCGGTACGGCGCTGAAGTTCCTGCTGGAACCGGATTTTTCGAAAGTCGGATTTCGTACCGTCATGATCGCGATCGGCCAGGCGTTCTTCTCCATCGGTATCGGCATGGCGGCATTGATTACGTTCGGGTCGTACCTGCCGAAGGAAGTGTCGATCCCGCGCTCGGCCACGATCATCATCCTCGCCGACACCACGGTTGCACTGCTGGCCGGTTTCGCGGTGTTCCCGTTGGTATTCGCCTACGGCTTGGAACCCTCGAGCGGACCTGGCCTGCTTTTCCAGACCTTGCCGCTGGCCTTCGGCCAGATGCCGGGCGGACAGCTGTTCGGCGGCATTTTCTTTGTACTGTTGATAGCGGCAGCGCTGTCGTCGTGCCTGGGTTGCGCCGAGGGAGTAACCAACTGGCTGGAAGAGCAGCTGGGAATCCGACGCCAGGTGGGCGTGATCTACATGGCAACGGCCGCCTGGCTGGTCGGGTTACTGACCATCATGTCCCTCGGCGACTGGTCGGACGTCCATCCGCTCGGTTTCATTCCGGCCTTTGCGGACAAAACCATTTTTGACACGCTGGATTTCTTTGCCGCCAACATCCTGTTGCTCACCGGGGCGGCGCTAACCGCCGTGTTCTTCGGGTGGCTCGTGCCCAAACAACTGAAACTCGATGAGATGGGTGTCAGGGACGGGCTGTTCTTCTCGTTCTGGCGATTCATGATCCGCTTTGTCATTCCGCCCGTATTGCTGGTGGTGCTGGTGATGGGGCTGATCTCGTAGTCGATGCCAAACCAACAGGGTATGCCGTCATGAAAATCCGCATCCTGGCTTTTGCTCTGCTAATGATATTGAGCTGCCTGTCGCCGTTGCGCGCCGACCAGCCGTTGACCGTAGCAGGGGTGCTCGAATCCTCGAAACCTGAAGACTGGCGACGGCTCGAACAGGATCGCCTGTTGTACCTCGAACTGCCCGTCGGGCAGGTCGTGTTCGAGCTGGCACCGCAGTTCGCACCGCGGCATATCGAAAACCTGCGCAAACTGGTCAGGCAGCAGTATTTCGACGGGCTGGCGATCATACGATCGCAGGACAATTACGTCGTGCAATGGGGCGATCCGGCCAGCGAGGAGGAGGGCGCCCGGTCCTTTGGCGATGCCGCCACGTCGTTGCAGCCGGAGTTTTATCGAAAGGCAGAGGGCCTCGAATTCATCCGCCTGGACAGCCACGATGTGTACGCCGACGAGGTCGGGTTCGTCAGCGGTTTTCCGGTTGGCAGGGACGGACAGCGCGCATGGCTCGCGCATTGCTATGGCATGCTGGGAGTGGGTAGGGCAATCGAGCCGGAGAGCGGCAGCGCGGCAGAACTCTATGTCGTGACCGGACATGCGCCCCGTCACCTGGATCGAAATGTGACGCTGATCGGACGCACTGTCGCCGGCATCGAACGGCTGTCGGCGCTGCCGCGTGGCACGGGCGCACTCGGATTCTACGAAAGCGAGGACCAGTACATGCCGATCGTCTCCATGCGCTTCGGTACCGACCTCGACGATTCCGCCCGAGTAGAGCTCGAGGCGCTGAGAACCGATACACAGACTTTCGAGAAGTTTGTCGAAGCGAGACGCACACGCCGCGAGGAATGGTTCGTTGATCCGGCGGGACACATCGAATTGTGCAATGTACCGCTGCCGGTGAGACCGTTTAACAAGTGACGACGCTCGTTGTGGGGGCCGGGTTACTCGGCCTCTGTACTGCCCGGTCGCTGCTCGCCCGCGGCGAAACGGTGCGTGTACTTGAGGCACGCGAGGCGGTCGCACTGGAGACCAGTTATGCCAACGGTGGCATGCTGACGCCGTCACTGCCCGAACCCTGGAACGATCCCGGCGTCCACCGCCACCTCGCCGCCTCGCTGTTCGATCCGAAGTCGGCGATGAAACTGCACCTGCACGCCGTGCCATCCCTGTTCTTCTGGGGAATTTCCTTTCTGCGCAATTCGGCGCCGTCGCGATACTTCAGGGCCTGCGAGGACAATTTTCGCCTCGCCAGTTATTCACTGCAGCAAACACAGGCGGTGACTCGCGAACTGAATCTGCAGTACTCGCAGTCGAGCGGCGGCACACTCAGCGTGTTTCGCAGCGAACGCGACCTGAACGCGAAGAAGGTGGTGGCGGATCGGCTGGCTGCATTGGGCATGCGATACTCGTTGCTGGACGGTGCCGGAATCGTGGCACTCGAGCCATCGCTCGCCGATGTAAGGCAGAAGCTCGTTGCCGGCATGCACTTCAGGGATGACGAATTCGGCGATGCACAGAAATTCTGCGTCGCGCTGGCCGATGCATTGACAACTTCCGGAGTTTCGATTGACACCGGCATGCAGGTAGCAGAAATCGTGCAGTCGAACGGACGTGTCACTGGCGTGCGCGTTGGCAACGAGTCGATTGCTGCGGACCGGATTGTGCTTGCAGCCGGGCCGGACAGCCGGCAACTCCTCAGGTCGCTCGGCATCTCCCTCCCGGTTCAACCGGCGAAAGGGTATTCAGTCACGATTGATGTGTCCGGGATTGCCGGCACGCCTCGCATCCCCGTGCTGGACGACAGCATGCACGCGGGCGTCACACCGCTGGATCACCGCCTGCGATTGGTCGGTACGGCGGAGTTCACAGGATTCCGAAAGCAAATCGACCAGGTCAGGGTGGACAACCTGTTCGATCTGCTGCATGCGTTGTTTCCATCCGTCGATGCACGCATCGACCGGAAAAAGGCCCTGCCCTGGGCCGGATTGCGGCCCATGAGTGCCGATGGCAAACCGATCATTGGCAGTACGCCCATCGACGGGCTGTTCCTGAACACCGGTCATGGCCACCTGGGCTGGAGCATGGCCATGGGCTCGGCCGAATTGCTCGCGGATCTCATGCAGGGGCTGGCGCCGGCCATCGATTCCGGCCCGTTCAGTTTTTCCGGCCGCTGACGCGTGCTCGCGCTGCCGCGCGAAAATACTGACAAAAACCAATGTGCTGGATAGCGGACTCGATCACATCGGGCCTCGGTCCGGCTGCATACACTCGACCTCGCGTTGTTCCGATTATGTTTGCCTGGGCTCCTTATGTTAAGTGGTTTGGCCTCGTGGTCGTTGCAGAAAAAAGTGTCGATGACGCTGCTTGGTGTCATGTCGACACTGGTATTGCTGACGTACGTGATCCTGACTGCGATCGTTGGCCCGGCCTTCGACCGGCTGGAGATCAACGATGCGACGCGAAACCTGGTTCGTGCCGAGCGGGCCATCCGCGCCGACGTCAACGTACTGGATGCCATCAGCCGCGACTGGGCATCGTGGGATGACAGCTATGCCTTTGCCAGGGGCGAGAATCCCGGCTTCAGCAAGTCCAACCTGGACCGGCTCTCGCTGACCAAGCTGAGCCTGAACCTGGTGCTGTTCTTTGACACGCAGGGCCGCGAAGTGTGGGGTCAGGTCCTGCAGGGCGATAAGACACTTTCGCCCACGGTGCTCGGTGTACTGAAACCGGCCGCGCCGGAAGACATGCCGAGGATTCAGCAGACAAGGCTGGACGGATTTACTCGCGGTCTGCTCCGCACAAACCTGGGTCCGATGCTGTTCAGTTCGCGGCCGATTCTGACCAGCCAGGATGGCGGACCGATCGCCGGGACCCTGCTCATGGGCCAATTTCTGGATGACGCCAGGATGGAACGTCTGCGCCAGCGCACCGAAGTGATAATGAACTGGCAGACGGTACAGCCGGGCCAGGAAGTCGACCTGCCGATGGCACTGGACGCCAACACGCCGGAATCGATGCAGCACCTGGCTACGCCCGATTCGATAACGAGTCTCGGTGTACTGAACGACCTGTACGACCAACCCTTGCTGGTACTCGAGGTCAACACGCCGCGCAAGCTGTCGGCACTCGGCGGCCAGACCGTCAATGCCGCGCTGCTGTTTTTCTCGCTGGCCGGCGTCGTCGTGGCAGTCGTCACCTGGTTGTTGTTGCGAACCATGATCGTGCTGCCGCTGGAAAGCCTCGCCAGGCACATCACGCGTATTCGCGAAAGCGGCAACCTCACGCAGAAAATGAACTCGACGCGCCCGGATGAAATCGGTGCGCTGGCATCCGAATTCGACAAGATGACAACAGAGCTGCATGACGCGAGGCGGCTGCTTCTGGAGCAATCATTCAAGGCCGGCAAGGCCGACACCGCCGCCGAAGTTCTGCACAACATTCGAAACGCCATGACGCCGCTCATCAACGGACTGGACTGGCTCAACAAACATTTCAAAATTACCGATAGCTTGCGAATCGGCCAGGTAACCGGCGAGCTG
>JAKEGN010000393.1 GCA_022615525.1 Woeseiaceae bacterium | reverse complement strand
GGAAGGCTGCCTCGAAAGGCGCGTAGGCGGAGGCGATGGCCTGCCACTGCCCGTGCCACAGTGTGTCGCCGCCGTGAAAGTAACGCTTGCCGTCAACGGTCACGATCCAGCTCACCTGCTCGTCGCCGAAACCGTCGGCTGCAGGCACGGCCGTAAAGACGAAATCTCCGCGCACAAGTGGCTCATACAGCGACACAGCTGTCACCCTCAGGCCCCGTGAAGCAACGTACACCGCCGCCGATTCGTGGCAGATCACCGTACCTCGCTCGCCGAGCACACGTTTCAGCGTCTCCGCGTCAAAATGATCGTTGTGCATGTGTGTCAGCAGTGCGTAGCGGCGTGAGGTTTCGATAGCTACCTGCGCCAGCCCTTCGGGCGGTTCGTTGTTCCAGAATTCGCCACCCACGGCATCGATGAGTACCGTGGTGTCGCCGTACACGAACTTCACGCCGGCCCAGTTCAGTCGCCGCAGCTCAAGCGGGTCGGCGCGAGCGAACTGGCCAGGTCCGCACGCGGCAATGGCCATTGCAAGGAAGATGGCTGTCGCCGGCATCGTGGTCATCGAACAGATCCCTCTCAGCGCTGGGCCAAAGGCTTTGAATTCGGCCAGCGTAAGCAATAGACTGCCATAAGACAATTCGATAGTTCTTATTCATCTATAACCATACCTTATTTATGAAACTGGACACACGGGACCTCGAGCTGCTCAGTTGCCTGGCCGAGGACGGTTCGCTGACGACGGCCGCGAAGCGTATGCACCTGTCCCAGCCGGCCGCAAGCCAGCGCCTGGCCAGACTGCAAGCGTCCATAGGCTCGAACCTCTTCGAACGAAGGAACGGCCTCATGCGACCGACGGTCGTCGGCGAGCGACTTGTCGCCGCCGCAAGAAACGTCACAACCCAACTGGATGCCGCTTTCGCCGATATCACACGCATTCTGCAGGGCGGCGCCAAACACTTGCGCGTCACGACGCAGTGCCACACCTGCTACCGCTGGCTGCCCTACGTCATGCGCGAAATGTCGGCGGCATTTCCCGGACTTTGCATTGATATCGTTCCTGAGGCGACTGAAGCACCTGTCGAGGCAATCATCGACAATCGCGTCGACATCGCGATTGTCAGCAAGATCGATGAGCATGCCGGTCTGGCCTTGCATGACCTTTTTGAGGACGAGCTGTTTGCGATCATGCGGAAGGATCATGTGCTCGCCAGGCGGAGTTTCCTGAACCCGCCGGACTTCAGGGACCAGACGCTGATCGTCTACAACGGGACACGGCACGCCATTCATGACGAGATCCTGCATCCTGCCGGTGTGGTTCCGGCGCGGACACTCCAGTTACGCATGACGGAAGCGATCATTGAACTGGCGCGATCCGGCCAGGGCATAGCCGTTCAGTCCGGCTGGGCATTCAGCGACCTGGGAAACAACGACGGGCTCGCCGCGGTGCGTATCACGAGGGGCGGGTTCCGGCGCCAGTGGCAAGCCGCGGTGTCACCGGCCTGCAATGGTGAACAGGCAACAGCCTTCATCGCCAGCGTACGCGAGGCGGGCAGGCGCATGCAGAAAGCGGACTGGCGCATGCGCCTGGACAAGGCTGAAACTAAACGCAACAGTGCGCGTCCGGCATGAAGATCATCGAGGTCTGCGCAGGCATGCCGAGGACCGTGTACAGCGGGCGAAAGCTGGTTTCGACCGGCATCTTCAAGTTGCCGGTACAGGGCGAAGTGTATGCTGGGATCGAGCACCTTGCAGGCGACGGACAGGCGGATCTCACGGTTCATGGCGGGCAGGACAAGGCGTTGTATGCCTATTCAACGGAACATTATCCGGTTTGGGCAAAGGAACTGGGCGTCGCGAAACTCGAGTCCTCGCAATTCGGCGAGAACCTGACCGTGAGCGGCATGCTTGAGGACTCGGTAATGCCAGGCGACCGTTACCGTTTCGGCCATGTCATTGCGGTGGTTACCCAACCGCGCCTGCCTTGTTTCAAGCTCGGGATACGCATGGGCGACGATACTTTCCCGAATCGCTTCCTGAAAAGCGGGCGGCTGGGATTCTATCTTCGTGTCGAACAACCCGGTGTCCTGCAGGCTGGCGATCCGGTCGAACTGCTGGAACGCGCAGCTCATCGAATCAGCATTTCCGACTTGTGGCAGATGGTGTTCGGAGCCGAGCGCCATCCAGCCGACGCACAGCGAGCCCTGGACTGCCTGCCGTTCCTCGATGCCGGCTGGCAACGGCGGCTGCGACAAATCGTTGCCTCGGGCCGTTAACGGGCTCGCGTTCAAAGCCGTACAATCCCGGCCAGTGATGAAGAGAATGCTCATCTTTGCCCGACGAGCCGCCTGCCGCGGCGTTCCGCTGCTGGTCTTGTGGTTGCCTGCCCTTGCCGCTGCGGAATCCGCGCTCATCGCGGTCGCCACGAATTTCAGCGAGGCTGCGGAGGTGCTCGTGCGGGATTTCGAAGATCTCAGCGAACACGAGATAGAAATCTCCGCGGCCGCGACCGGGAAACACTACGCCCAGATCATCAGCGGCGCACCCTACGATGCGCTGCTCGCAGCCGACCAGGAGCGCCCGCGCCGGCTCGAGGAATCCGCTGTTGCGGTGGCCGGCACGCGTTTCGTGTACGCGATCGGCAGGCTGACTCTGTGGAGCGCTGACGCCACGCTGATCGGCGACAATGGTATCGCGGTGCTCGAAAAGCAGGATTTTCGCGCGCTGGCGATCGCCAACCCGGAACTGGCCCCGTACGGTGTTGCGGCCAGGGAAACCCTTCAGTCGCTCGGCCTGTGGGATGCCCTCGGGGAAAAGATCGTGATGGGCGAGAACATCGGGCAGGCCTTCGCGCTGGCCGCGACCGGCAACGCGGAACTGGGCCTGGTTGCGCTGTCGTCGGTAATCAGCATTCGCAATGCAGGCAAAGGCAGTCGTTGGGATGTGCCGCCCGAGCTGCATTCCCCCATACTGCAGGATGCCGTACTGCTCGCGCACGGTGAGGGAAACGCGGCCGCTGTCGCCTTTCTCGCATACCTCCGGTCCGATGAAGCACGGCTGACCATTGAATCGTACGGTTACGGACTGGAATGATGCATGCCTGATCTCGGCCCGGTCTGGCTGTCACTGGCGCTGGCTGGCGTAACAACATTGATTTTGCTGATTGTCGGCACACCGCTCGCGTGGTGGTTGTCGGGCACCCTTTCCCGGGCGAAGCCCTTCGTCGAGGCCGTAACTGCCCTGCCGCTGGTTCTTCCGCCGACAGTGATCGGATTCTATTTACTGATTGCGCTGGGTCCGGCCTCGCCCATCGGCTCGTTCTGGATGCAGCTGACCGGCGACACCCTGACGTTTTCCTTCAGCGGTCTGGTCGTCGCATCCGTTTTCTATTCCCTTCCCTTCACCGTGCAGCCGCTGCAAAGCATTTTCGAGTCCATTGGCCGGTCGGCACTGGAGGCCGCCGCGAGCCTGCGCGCGAATCCGCTGGATACTTTTTTCACGGTCGTCTTACCGGTTTCCACGCGCAGTTTCATTGCCGCGGCCGTTCTCACTTTCGCTCACACCATCGGCGAGTTCGGCGTGGTACTCATGGTCGGAGGCAATATTCCTGGCAAAACCAAGGTCATCTCGATCGCCATTTATGAGCATGTCGAGACATTGAACTACGCGCAGGCTCACTGGCTCTCGGCAATGCTGCTGCTGTTCTCGTTCGCCGTGTTGTTCGTGGTCTACGCATTCGTGCGAGGGCGTCGTGTCAACATCGGCTAGACGCACGCCTGCACTGTCACTGAAGGCCAGGGTCTCCTACCCCGGCTTCGCACTTGACGTGGACCAGGAACTGGCACTCGACCGTATCATCGGGCTGTTCGGCGCAAGCGGCAGCGGCAAGAGCACTTTGCTTCGAGTCATCGCCGGGTTCGAGAACAGCGCTCGCGGTCGCATCGAGTTCGACGGCGAATGCTGGCAGGACACGGGAAGCAGGCATTTCCTCCCGGCATGGCGGCGACCCGTGGGATTCGTGTTCCAGGACACGCGCCTGTTCGGCCACCTGGACGTAGCCGGGAACCTCCGCTATGCCGCAAGCCGCAGCAAGCCTGGAAGCATTTCGATCCGCTTCGAAGACATACTGGCGGCTTTCGATCTCCAGGGATTGTTGTCACGCCGTATCGATGCACTCTCCGGCGGTGAACGGCAGCGGGTGGCCATCGCTCGTACCCTGCTCACCCAACCGCGCATACTGCTGCTGGATGAGCCGCTTGCGGCACTGGATATCGGAAGAAAAAGCGAAATTCTCCCGTACCTCGAGTCACTGCCGGATCGCTTCGGGATCCCGGTCATCTATGTCAGCCACGCGATCGACGAGGTGGCGAGGCTCTGCGATCGCGTCGTTGCGCTGCACCAGGGGCGGATCGTCGCGACCGGGAATACGACCGATGTGCTGAATCATCTCGAGGTGCAGCTGCCGCAGTCGCCGC
>JAKEGN010000392.1 GCA_022615525.1 Woeseiaceae bacterium | reverse complement strand
TCATTTCCGACGGCTTGAGGGCGAGGTCGAGATAGCCGAGCTTGAGATCGCAGTCGATCGCGTACTCCCGTATCCGCTCGATGACGATGTCGCGACACTCGATGCCCATCTGCCAGGCGATTTCTGCTGCCCGTGCGCCGAGCCGTTTCCCGATCTTGTCCGTTTCGACAAACCCGTCGATGAGCTGCCCGCCGTTACGTCCGGAAGCGCCCCAGCCCACTCGCCGGGCCTCGATCACGGCCACCTTGTAGCCGCGTTCGGCAAGAAACAATGCCGCCGACAAGCCCGTGTATCCCGCGCCGACCACCGCCACGTCAAAGCGATGTTCGCCCGCGAGCCGCGGGTAGTCGCTCCGCCGGTTGGCGGTGGCTGCGTAATAGGACGCGGGGTGGTCGACGGTGTCTTTCATCGGCGCAGCCTACTCCAGGCCAGCAGAGTTAACAATATTTAAACAGTAGCTTCTAACTTGTTGGTTTTATTATACTGACTCCAAGAACGTTAAATTTGATAAACAATTCAACAGGGAGTTCGCTGTGGATCCCATCGGCCCCCGCCTGAAGACGCTGCGCAGTCATTACGGTTTGTCGCAACGCCAGCTGGCACGCAAGTCCGGCGTATCGAATGCCACGATTTCACTGATCGAGCACGGCCGCACGGACCCGTCGATGGGCCTGCTCAAACGTATCCTCGAAGCGATGGGCGTTTCGTTTGCCGATTTCTTTGCCTCCGAGAACCGGCCACCGGAAAAATACTTCTTCGCCAGCGACGAACTGACGGTCATCAGCAGCGGACCCATCAGCTTTCGCCAGGTGGGCAGTGATCTTTCGGAGAGCCAGCTGCAACTGTTGCACGAGCGTTACCAGCCCGGCGCGGACACGGGCCGTTCGATGCTGAGTCACGATGCCGAGGAAGCGGGGATCATCCTGCAGGGCCGACTGGAGGTTACCGTCGCCGACCAGGTGCGGGTACTGTCTGCGGGCGATGCGTACCTGTTCAACAGCCGCCTGCCGCATCGGTTCAGAAATACCGGCAGCGAAGACTGCGTGCTGGTAACCGTCTGCACACCACCAAGTTTCTGAGCCGAGTCCTACTTCGGGCGGCTTGCGTACAGCGCAATCATCTCCATGGCGAGTTGCGAGGCCGCGAGTGCCGTGATCTCACCGACGTCGTAGGCCGGCGCGACTTCAACCATGTCCATGCCCACGAGCCGGATTCCGGCGAGTCCCCTCAGGATCGTCATGGCCTGGTGGCTGCTCAGTCCACCGCAAACCGGCGTGCCGGTGCCGGGCGCGAAACTCGGATCGAGGCAATCAATATCGAAACTCAGATACACGAGGCGATCGCCGAGTATTTTCCTGGTCTCCCGAATCACCGCGGCTGCGCCGTTCTCGTGCACCCAGCCGGCATCCAGTATGTTGAATCCGAGCGTGTCCGCGTTGTGCGTGCGCAGCCCGATTTGCACCGAGGTCGCGGGGTCGACCAGGCCTTCCTTTACAGCATGGAAAAACATGGTGCCGTGGTCGATGCGCCCGTCTTCGTCCGCCCAGGTATCGCTGTGTGCATCGAAATGCAGCAGTGACAACGGCGCGCCGTGCTTTCGCGCATGCGCTTTGAGCAAGGGATAGGCGACGAAGTGGTCGCCGCCGAGGGACAGGAGTCCCGGGCCATTGCTGATGATCTTCCAGGCGTGCTCCTCGATCTGCGACGGTACGTTTTGCGGTCGGCCGAATTCCAGGAAGCAGTCACCGTAGTCGATGACGGCGAGGCGGTCGAAGGGATCGAATTCGAGACCGTAGGGCTGGGCCCATGTGGTAATGCACGATGCCGCACGAATCGCGCGCGGTCCGAAACGGGCACCGGGGCGATTGGTCGTCGCAGTGTCGAGCGGCACTCCCGTGACGACCAGGTCAGCGCCCGTAAGGTCCTTCGTGTATTTGCGCCGCGAGAACGACAGCACGCCGGCATAGGTCGGTTCCGGCGTGGTGCCATAGAGGCTGCCGCGCGTTATCGCATTGTCGATGCTTTTCTTGTCCATGCACCGGCTCGCTGCTCCCGGCGGGCTATTTCCTGACCGCCGCGAGTGTCAGATCGAGGCACTTCCATGCCTTGTCGATCAGTTCGTCGGCTTCGGCATGTGTCAGCACCAAAGGCGGCGCGACCACGATACTGTCGCCGACGGCGCGCATCACGAGGCCGTTGCCGACCAGGATGTCGCGGCATATAACGCCGACCCCCTGTTCTGTGGCAAACCGGGTGATCGGCGATTTGCCCTTGACCAGCTCGAGCGCACCCATCAACCCGACCATGCGCGTCTCCCCGACCAGCGGGTGCTCCGCAAGCGTATGCCATTTCTTCTGCAGGTACGGTCCGATATCGTCGCGCACGCGCTCGATGAGCTTTTCGCGTTTCAGTATGTTGAGGGTCTCGATCGCCACTGCGCAGGATGCCGGGTGACCGGAGTAGGTATAACCGTGGAAGAATTCGCCGCCCCTGTCTATTAGGACGTTGCTGACCCGATCGCCGACCATCAGTCCGCCGAGCGGAAGGTAGCCGGAGGTGACACCTTTGGCGAAGGTCATCAGGTCCGGCTTGACGCCATAATAATCCGCACCGAACCAGGCCCCGAGCCTTCCGAACCCGCAGATCACTTCATCGGTTACCAGCAGGATGCCGTGCTGGTCGCAGATTTTCTGTATCTCGGGCCAGTACGACGCCGGCGGAATGACCACTCCGCCGGCACCCTGGATCGGTTCCGCGACGAATGCCGCTACGTTCTCGACACCCAACTGGCGAATTTTCTTGTCCAGCTCGCGCGCCGCCTGCAATCCGAATTCGTCCGGCGACAGTTTGCGATCGCTGCCGAACCAGTAGGGTTGCGGGATATGCTCCATGCCCGGCAGGGGAGTCCCCCCCTGGCCGTGCATGGCCTTCATGCCGCCGAGACTTGCGCCGGCGACGGTCGACCCGTGGTACGCATTGACGCGCGAAATAATAGTCTGCCGCCGTGGCTGCCCGAGCAGCTGCCAATACTGCCGGACGATGCGGATCATCGTGTCGATGGCCTCGGAACCGGAACCGGTATAGAAAACCCTGTTGAACTGCGGTTGGGTTACTTCGGCCAGCATACGTGACAGTTCGATCGACGGCGGATGCGCGCACTGGAAGAAACTGTTGTAGTACGGCAGCTCCCGCAACTGCTTCGCCGCTGCCGAAACGAGTTCTTCGCGGCCATAGCCGGTATTGACGCACCACAGGCCCGACATGCCGTCGAGAATCTTGTTGCCATCGACGTCGTAGATATAGACGCCGTCTGCCCGCGCAATGATGCGGCTCTTTTTCCGGCCCAGATCCTTGTGATCGGTAAACGGGTGCAGATAATGATCGCGATCGAGATCCTGCCACTCGGATCGCGAGCGGTTTTGAACGACCGCCATGATTGAAACTCCTGTTCAGGGATTCCCGAAGGAACTCGCCAAAAAACGTTCTTCGAAAGCTATAGTAGCCAAGCAGTGTGACGTCGTCATCGGCGCGTCACATGCTGAAATCCCGCCAATTGCCGCCCGCCGGATCAGACGTTGAACATCAGGACTTCGCGCTCCCAGGGCGTCACGATTTCCTGGAACTCGCGATACTCCTCGGTTTTCACCGCACAGTACAGGGTCACGAACTCGTCACCGAGTGTCTTGCGCATTGCCGCGCTGCCCTCCATCGCCTGAATCGCGGAATAAATATGCTGATGCAGGGTGAACGGCAGGTCGTAGGCGCTGCCGGTAATCGGCTCGCTGGGTTCGACCTTCTCGATCATTCCGATATAGCCGCAGGCAAGCGTCGCCGCAATGGCAAGATAGGGATTGACATCCGAACCCGCGAGCCGGTTTTCGACGCGTCGCGATTGCGGTCCCGAGGACGGTACCCGCAATCCGACCGTTCGGTTGTCCACCGCCCAGGCGAGATTGACCGGAGATGCCCAATAGCTCAGGAAACGCCGGTAGGAATTCACATAGGGCGCGAAGATGAGCAACGCCTCTGGCATGTACTTCTGCAGCCCGCCTATGTAGTGCATGAACAATTCACTGGCTTCGCCATTCTCCCGCGAAAAAATGTTCTTTCCCTGCTCATCCACGACGCTCTGGTGTATATGCAATGCACTGCCGGCCTCCTCTGACATGGGGCGCGCGAGGAATGTCGCGTGCATCTCGTGCTCGATCGCGGCTTCCTTGACGGTGCGTTTGAACAGGAACACCTGGTCCGCCAGTGTGACCGGATCGCCGTGCAGGAAATTGATCTCGAATTGCGCCGGCCCCATTTCCTGCGACAGCGTATCGATGCGGATGTCCTGGGCCTCGCAGTACTTGTATACGTCATTGATGAACGGATCGAAGTCATTCATCGTGTCGATGCTGTATGGCTGGCTCGACGTCTCGGTACGACCCAAACGGCCTTCGGGAGGCTCGACTTCGAGGTTGGCATCCGGATGCGGGTTGATGAGATAGAATTCGACCTCCGGTGCAACCACCGGTATCCAGCCACGTTCCTTGTATTGTTGCATCACGTGCCGCAAGACATGCCGCGGTGACGTCGGCACAGGTGTGCCGTCGCGTTTGTAGCAGTCGAAGAATACGGATGCTGCCGGATCCTTTGCCCAGGGAACCGGGCGCAAGGTCTTCGGATCGGGAATCAGCAACATGTCCCGATCCTCTACGTTGTTCTTGTTGACGACATAGTCGCCGGAAATCGTCTGGGCGAATATCGCTTCGGGAAGTTTCATTTCACCCGTGCCGAATTTGTCCGCCGGCATCAGTTTGCCGCGGGCAGCCCCCGCCATGTCGGGCACGAACGCCTCAACGTCTTCAATTCTTCGCTCCTGCAACCAGGATTGAAGTTTTTCCAGTTCACTCACGTTACACCTGTTATGTTTTGCGACGCGCGGCAAATGAATTGCCGCATCCTGGGGCTAGCGGCTCTTCGCGTAGTCCCTGCAGGCGTTACCGAACGCCTCGAAAATCGCTTTTGAAAAATTGTTCTCGGTGACTCTCCATTCCGGATGCCACTGTACGGCCAGCGAGAATGCCTTGGAGTCGTCGACACGGAAAGCCTCGACGAGGCCGTCGTCCGCTACAGCCTCCACCGTGACCCCGCGTGCGAGGCGCGCGACGGCTTGCGAATGCAGGGAATTGACCATCACCGTCGGTGTTCCCGCGAGCTTTCGCAACACGCCGCCTTCCATGAGACTGACCGGATGCGACGGTGCGTACTGCTTTTCCAGCGGATCGGCGGGATTCTCCTTGTGGCTGTGATAGCCGGGCACCTCGTGCACGCGCTGATGCAGGGTCCCGCCGAGCGCCACGTTCAATTCCTGGAATCCCCGGCAGATTGCAAACAGGGGCGTGCCGCGCTCCAGCGCCTTATCGATCAGCGGCAGCGAAGTTGCGTCCCGTTCAGGGTCATGCAAGGTGCCCGGAAGGCTCTTCTCGCCCTGGTACCGATGCGGCTCCACGTTCGTGATACTACCGGTCAGGAGTATGCCATCGACGCGGTCCAGCACCTGGTCGAGGTCCAGGCTGTCGCCAAGCGCCGGTATGAGAAATGGAATTGCCCCTGCGCCATCGCGCAAGGCCGTGATGTATTTTTCGCCCACCATATGAAACGGGTGGGGGTCGACGACTCGCCGGTCGGCTGGGACGCCAATAATTGGCTGACTACGCATAAATGACCGCGGCGGCCGTAACCTTCTGTTGCGGGCAGACACGCCCGGGGGCGCAAGCATACGTCAGCGGACTTGCCGGTGTATATCGGGAGTTCACATATCCGCGGCCGCGGGAACCCCGTTTCCGGCCGAAATCACCGCTTTTTATGCAGTTATTTCGGCTATGGTTTTCGAAACAGCAGCGTATAGCGATCCGAATTGTTCGTGACCGAGCGCCGACCGACCTCGTAGCGCAGCTCGTCATCCGGTGTGTAATGCAAATCCGAGTACCCGACCAGTTCGAAGCCTGCGTCCTGTGCCTCCTTGATGATCGTCACAGGATCGGTGCGGCGCCGGTTTTCCATGGTCATCGGTTCCATGTGGCGCCTGGTGTGGTCCACCACGCCGAACAATCCCCCCGACTTCAGCGCCTGGAATACCGCTGCATTCATGTTGGCCCTGCCCTGCGGCGTGAAGTTGTGCATGTTGCGAAACGTCAGCGCCATGTCGATATCGCGCACGCCGAAGTCGAAAGTCGCTAGATTGTTGGTGCGAAACTCGCCGTCACGAACCATTTCCACGCCGATGTCCAGTGCCGTTACCCTGTCAAATCCTTCCTGTTTCAGCAGGCTGTCGGCGATGTTACCCGTGCCTATCGCGACATACAGCTTGCCGTTGTCGCGCAGCGTCGGGGCGAGTATTTTCGTGTACCAGCCGCCGCCGGGCATGATCTCGAGCACGCGCATGTCGTCCCGCAGGCCGAAAAATCCGAGAGTCTCCAGCGGCTTTCTGTTGCCGTCCCTTGCGATTTCCTCGGCGGTACGAACACCGGACTGCATCGCCTCCGATATTTTCTGCGCAGTGGCCGCTTCGTCCGCAATCGACACCGCAGTGAAAAGCAATAACACGAGACCTGTCACCAGCCGCATTTTGATTACCCCCTTTGTCTTTTCGCCATTGTCATTCGAGAATCGAATTCTAACCCATACTGGGAATTCCTTGCCCGCCGCCGCCCGAAACCGTTGATCCCTTGCTATGCTGTAGTCCATAGCCCTGTCGAAGTCGAGGCTCGAGATGCAACTTTTCGG
>JAKEGN010000067.1 GCA_022615525.1 Woeseiaceae bacterium | reverse complement strand
TGTCGGCGCCTGGGGCGTGTATCCCTACCTGCACAGCCGCATCGTTGCCATCAGCGACATCAACAGCGGCCTGTATCTCGCTGCAGACCGCACACTCGATGTTCCCCAGGGCAGCCTGCATTTTTCGGGCGCCTCATTTGCGGCCACGGAAGGGCAGCCATCGCAGATTACGGTGCAGCGCAGCGGCGGTTCGACTGGCGCCGTGAGCGTCGACTACCAGGTCATTCCCGCCGCCGCGAGCGCCGATGATTACCTGCTGGCCAGCGGCACGCTGTCCTGGAATGCAGGCATCGTGGCCGATCGGATCATCGACATCTCCACCGTGAACGACGGTGTCGACGAGGGGCTGGAACGCGTGCTCGTACGGCTCCTGAACCCAACCGGCGGCGCCACCCTCGGCGGCGGTCCGGTGGATGCGAGCGTTTACATCGGCGATCCGGGCGCGGCCTCGGAAATTGCGTTTGCGGAATCGACAGTCAACGTCACGGAGCGCGGTTTCGGCATGGCCGTGGTCGTACTCCAGCGTATCGGCAGCGGGCTGGGGGCGGTCAGTGCCGACTACTCGATGAGCGGCGGCGATGCGGCCAACCCCGCGGACTTCAGCGGTGCAACAAGCGGCACGATAGCCTGGGCCAGCGGCGATGCCAACGCGAAGTGGCTGGAATTCCCGATCGTCGACGACGCAGCGAACGAAACAACCGAATATTTCGAGCTGAGCCTGAACAATGTTTCCGGCGCGACCGTTGCGGGTCCCGCCACGGTACGCGTCAACATCGAGAACGGCACCGGCACCAACCTGGCACCGAATGCCGTGGCCGGCGCCGGCCAGACGGTCGCTGCTGGCACCCAGGTCACGCTGAACGGCAACGCATCGAATGACCCCAACGGCGACGCGCTGAGCTACGCCTGGCAGCAAACGAGCGGGACCGCCGTGACGCTCGTCAATGCAAATACCGCGGCCGCCCAGTTCGTCGCGCCATCGGTGCAATCGGATACGCTGCTGCAGTTCCGCCTCACCGTCCGGGATCCGGCAGGCTTGAGTGACACCGCGAACACGACCGTTACGGTGCTGGGTGCCGGAGGTGGCCTGGGCGGGGACGGCGGCAGTGGCCGCATGAGTGTCCCGTTCCTGTTGCTGCTCGGCGCACTGGTACTGCTCGGCCGCGCGCGAAGCACCTCGCACGACGCCCTCGCGCGAAGCACCTCGCGCGTACCCCGGTTCGCCCTCAGTCGAAAGGATTGCGCCGGATAATCGTCTGCTCCCGGTCCGGCCCGGTTGAGATGATGTCGAGCGGTACGGCAACCAGTTCTTCGATCCGCGCCAGGTAATCCAGCGCGTTTCGCGGCAGCTCGTCGAAACGCGTGATGCCGACCGTCGATTCGCTCCAGCCCGGCATCTCCTCGTAGATCGGCCGGCAGTCGGCAAAACGATCGACGATCACCGGCAAACCGCCGATCGGCTGACCGTCGATTTCATATCCCACGCAGATCTTGATGGTCTCGAGGCCATCGAGTACGTCGAGCTTGGTCATGCAGAGACCGGACACGCTGCTGTTGATGATCGAGCGGCGCAATGCCACCGCATCGAACCAGCCGCAGCGCCGCGGCCGCCCCGTCGTCGCGCCGAATTCTGCGCCGACACTCGCGAGATGCGCGCCCTGGTCATCGAAAAGCTCGGTCGGAAACGGGCCCGCGCCGACACGGGTGGTGTAGGCCTTGACGATGCCCAGCACGAAATCGAGGCTCGCCGGGCCGACACCGGTCCCGGTGCTTGCCGCGGCGGCCACGGTGTTCGACGAGGTGACGTACGGATACGTGCCGTGATCGATGTCGAGGAATGCGCCCTGTGCGCCCTCGAACAGGATGCTGCGTCCGGCTTTTGCAAGATCGTCGAGTATCTGCGTGACGTCCGCGACGATCGGGGCGATGAGTTCCGCCGCGCTCAAGGCCTCGTCCAGCGTTTGCGCAAAATCGACCGTGTCGGCCTTGAAGTAGTGCTTCAACAGAAAATTGTGATAGTCGAGGATCTCGCCGAGCTTTGCCGCAAACTGCTCGCGCACGAACAGGTCCGAGACCCGGACGGCGCGCCTCGATACCTTGTCTTCATAGGCGGGCCCGATGCCGCGGCCGGTGGTGCCGATGGCAGCCGTACCGCGCGCCTTTTCGCGCGCGATATCGAGTGCGGCATGCGAGGGCAGGATCAGCGGGCAGCCCGGGCTGACTTTGAGCCGCTCGAATACGGGCACCCCGGTCCGGGTCAGCGTGTCGGCTTCCTTGATCAACGCGCCGAGAGACAGCACCACCCCGTTGCCGATCAGGCAACTGACGCCGTCACGCAGGATCCCGGAAGGAATGAGATGCAACACGGTCTTCTTGCCGCCGATCACCAGCGTGTGACCGGCGTTGTGCCCGCCCTGGAAGCGCACGACCGCCGCAGCGCGATCGGTCAGCAGATCGACTATCTTGCCCTTGCCTTCGTCGCCCCACTGCGTGCCGATAACGACTACGTTCTTGCCCATGGAATACTTTCCTGGATTCCCTACCGCACCAGGAACAGCGCGATGACGCCGATGGTCATCACCGTCAGTCCTGTGCCGCGCAGTTCGTTATCGCTTAGTTGAGCGATTCTCGCGACCGTTTTCCGGAAGAAATGCGGCCCGACGAAGGGAATCATTCCTTCGATGATCAGGTACAGGCAAAAGGCCGTCAGTATTTCCTGCCACATGGGATGCTCTCGGTGTGCGTTTTCGCCGGACCGAAAACCGGAGGCTGGCTCCGGTTGGCTGTCAGCGACTGCCGTCCGACTGGTTCAGGTAGCGGAAGAATTCGTTCTCCGGGTCGAGGATCAGGATATCGCCCGGTCGACCCATGGATTTCCGGTAGGCATCGATGCTCCGGTAGAACGCATAGAACTCCGGGTCCTTGTTGTACGCATTGGCGTAGGTCTCCGCCGCGGTGGCATCGCCGATACCGCGTATTTTCTGACTTTCACGGTAAGCATCGGCCAGGATGATGGTGCGTTCCTTGTCGGCCGTCGAGCGCATCTGTTCCGAAATCTCACGCCCCTCCGCGCGACGTTCTGCCGCGACACGGGCACGTTCCTCGCGCATCTGCAGGTACACGGAATTGCGCACGTCGTCCGGGAACTCGACCTGTTTCACGCGCACATCGATCAGTTCGACACCCAGCCTCTGGGCCGTGTCCTTGGCCGTCGATAGCATGTCACGCATGAGTTCCGCGCGCTCCACCGAGATGGCTTCCTGTACGGAGCGCTTGCCGAACTCGGTGACGATCGCGTTCTTTATGATCTCCGAGAGCCGGTCGCTCGCCATGTTCAGGTTGCCGCCGGTCGACGTGTAGAACTGCACGGCGTCCACGATGCGCCACTTGACGAAGAAATCGACCTGCAGCGCCAGGCGTTCGGCGGTGAAAATACGTTCGGGTTTGTCTTCTATCGTGAGTATCCGCCGGGGAAACTTCCGTACGTTTTGCAGCACGGGAATCTTCACGTGCAGGCCCGGTTCGTGCTCGGTCTGCACGACTTCACCGAATTGCAGCTTGATCGCCAGTTCGCGCTCGTTCACCGTGAACAGCGACAGGCCCGCGGTGACTATCAGCAGTCCGCCTACAACGAAAATTGCGAATCGTCCGTTGTTCATTGGCGGGTCCTCCGGTCGCGATCAGCATCGGTTTCGGCTTGCGAACCGGCCGGCGCTCCCGTTGATTGCGCATCGGAAGCTCGCGAAGCGTCTTCGTCTGTCGTACTGCGGGATTCCCCTCCGACCAGCTTGTCCAGCGGCAGGTAGATCAGGTTGCCGCTGCTGTCGGAATCGATCAGCACTTTCCTCGAGTTTGCGTACACTTCCTCGATCGCCTGAAGATATAGCCTGTTTCGTGTTACCTGCGGCGCACGTTTGTATTCGGCCAGGATGGCTTCGAAACGGGATGCCTCGCCTTCGGCATCCGCTATCACGCGATCGTGGTAAGCCTCCGCTTCCTGCAGGATTCTCGCCGCCGCACCGCGCGCTCGCGGGATGATGTCCTTCGCATAGGTATCTGCTTCGAGCACGTAACGGTCACTGTCGTTGCGTGCCTTTTGTGTATCGTCGACGGCCTGTTGCACGGACTGCGGATAATCGAGTTTTTCCAGGCTTATCGAGGTTACCGTCAGGCCCGCCTGGTAGCTGTCGAGCGTGTTCTGCAGGATCTGCTGCGTGCGCGGCGCTATCTGGTCGCGCTGCTCGGTGACCAGCACTTCGAGCGTGCTGGTACCGACGACTTCGCGCAATGCGCCTTCGGTTACATCCTGCAACGTCGCTTCGGGATCGTCGACCTCGAAACTGTATTTCACCGGATCGCTGCGCCGGTACTGCACCACCATCTGGATGGAGACGTATTGTTCGTCGGCCGTCAGCATCTCGTTGCGGAACGGGTAGTTGTTGACCGCCGTCACGTTGACGACGTTGACGGTCTCCATGGGGAACGGAAGATGCCAGTGCAGTCCCGGCATGGTCGTCACCGTGTAGGCGCCGAAGCGCTGGACGACGCCGCGTTCTGCTTCATCGACCCGGTACAGCCCCGTCAGGGTCCATGCGATCACCAGCAGGATGACGATCACCGTTGCGCCGGACGATCCGCCGGCCGGCGCTTTTCGTCCACCGCCGATGATCCCGCTCAGCTTGCGCTGCCAGTTCTGTACGATCTTGTCGAGATCGTTCGGCCCGTCACCCGGCTTCTTCCACGGGTTTTCGCCATTTCCGGAATCGTTCCACGCCATAGTCTTTACTTGATGTCCCTGGTTTTACGCGATTGCAGGCTGTAACACCTGCTGAGTCTGCAAGATTTCCGCGGGCAGGGCCTCGCGCTTCAGGAAACGCCGAAAGCCCTGCTCCTCCATTTCAAGCTCGAGGACCCACCCGCCATCGTCCGACGGAGTGTCCTTCAGCACGGCGCCCATTTCGAACAAAAGCGCGCGCAACCTGCCCTGTCGTGGCGTCAGGTGCATGATACCGTGCAATTTCGCTTTTCGCAGGCGCTCCCGGATCGCCTGCAAAAGCAGGGGAATTCCATCGCCGCTGCTCGCTGAAAGCCACACCGCCCGTCCCTCGCCCCGGAGATTATTGGTAACGCGGGGCCTGCGATCCAGCTTGTCGAGTTTATTGTACACCCTGATCTGCGGCACCGTGTCCGCCTCGAGTTCCCGGAGCACCGCATTGACCTGCCGTATCCTTTGCCAGCAATTGGGGTCGCTGGCATCGATCACGTGCAGGATCAGAT
The DNA here is from genome assembly GCA_022615525.1 of Woeseiaceae bacterium. GTDB lineage: Bacteria > Pseudomonadota > Gammaproteobacteria > Steroidobacterales > Woeseiaceae > JAKEGN01. Next base: position 8,263 of record JAKEGN010000067.1, on the reverse strand, counting down.
CCGCCTCGCGCGCTTCCTGCAGCGTCGAGCGAAACGCCGCGATCAGCTCGTGCGGCAGGTCGCGTATGAACCCGACCGTGTCCGCCAGTATGCAATGCCTGCCGTCCGGCAACTCGAGCTTGCGCAGTGTCGGGTCCAGCGTCGCAAACAGCTTGTCCTCCACGTACACATCGGCATGCGTCAGCGTATTGAACAGCGTCGACTTGCCGGCGTTGGTATAACCAACGAGTACCACCGTGGGGTTCTCGCTGCGATTGCGGTTGCGCCGGATCATGTCGCGGCGAACGTCCAGCTCCTCGAGCCGCGACTCGACCAGCCGGATCCGGTTGTCGACCAGGCGGCGGTCGGTTTCCAGCTGTGTTTCACCCGGTCCCCGCAGGCCGATACCGCCCTTTTGCCGCTCGAGGTGCGTCCATCCGCGCACCAGCCGTGTCGACAGGTGCTGCAGCTGCGCCAGCTCGACCTGCAGCTTGCCTTCGAAACTTCGCGCGCGTTGCGCAAAGATGTCGAGTATCAGCCCGCTCCTGTCGAGGACGCGGCACTGCAGTTCGCGTTCCAGGTTTCGTTCCTGGCTGGGCTTCAAGGGGGCGTTGCAGATCACGAGTTCCGCGTCGTTGGCCTTGACGGCCGCACGCACGTCCTCGAGCTTGCCCTTGCCGATGTAGTAGCGCGTATCGGGTGCACGGCGCGAGCAGCTGAGTTCTGCAACCACTTCCGCGCCGGCGGAGTTCGCGAGTTCCATGAACTCCTCGCGTTCGGATTCGTCGGGTACGCGACCGTGGGCCGCATGAATCAGTATCGCGCGTTCACCGCTGCGCGGTCGCTCAAACAAAAGGTGACTCCGGTAAGTTCCCGGGCCTGCGTGCCCGGCCGAAACAGAAACGATTAGTCGTCAGACTCTCCCGATTCGCCCTCCGGCAAAGGCAGCCGCACGTTGCGTGACGGAACGATAGTCGAAATAGCATGCTTGTAGACCATCTGGTTGACGCTGTTCTTCAGCAAAACGACGAATTGATCGAAGGAATCCACCTGCCCCTGCAACTTGATGCCATTGACCAGGTAGATGGATACAGGAACCTTTTCCTTGCGAAGTATGTTGAGAAACGGATCCTGCAACGATTGCCCTTTAGCCATATTGGGTCTCCTTATTCTTTTATTAGCCCGTATAGGGGCAATTCCATACTGGACACGACATTCCGGTGGCGCCGGTTGCCCAAACGTCGTGCCCAGCCCAAAGCGAGGAAAAATTCTAGCACAAAAGCCTGTAGGCCATAGCCGGCTAAGCGTCCAATTCCTTGCGCAGAAACGCTGTAATGGTGGCCAGGACATCGACTTCAAGGGGATCGAATACGGTCAGGCCGGATTCGCTTCGGAGCCAGGTGATCTGGCGCTTGGCCAGTTGCCGGGTCGCGTACAGCGCCCGACGGCCCGCCTCCTCGAGACTGTATTCTCCGTCGAGGAAGGACCAGAGCTGCCGGTACCCGACCGCGCGCATCGAGGTGCTGTCCGCTGTCAGGCCCGGCCGTTTCTGCAGTGTGCGCACTTCAGCGACAAAGCCGCTATTCATCATGTAATCAAGTCTTTGGCCGATGCGTTCGTGCAATGTCCCGCGCGACGCCGGCAGCAGCGCCAGTTTTATGAATTGCGGTGAATCCGGCACCTCGGTCTCCGCCTGCCAGTCGGAAAAGGTCCGGCCGCTGACACGATAGACTTCGAGTGCCCTTTGTATCCTCTGGCTGTCGGTCGGCTCGATGCGAACCGCGGACAGCGGATCGACACCTGCAAGCTGCGCATGCAGCGCCGGCCAGCCGACCCGGGCCGCCTGTTTGTCGATGGCCGCACGAACATCGGCATCGGCGGCAGGCAGCGCCGCGATACCCTTCATTAACGCGCGAAAATACATCATCGTGCCGCCGACGAGCAGCGGCACGCGACCTGCATTGAGCGAGCGCTCGATTTCTGCGCGCGCATCCCGCACGAACTCACCGGCGGAATACGCATCCTCCGGGTCACGAATGTCGATCAGGCGCTGCGGCACCTGGCGCAGGATGTCGGGATGCGGTTTCGCCGTGCCGATATCCATGCCACGGTAAACCATGGCGGAATCGACGCTGATCAGGTCCACCGGCAGCCGCCCCGCCAGTTCCACGGCGATGTCAGTCTTACGCGAGGCGGTAGGCCCCATGAGGCAGATTGCGATGCCCTCTCGCATCACTGTCCGCGAAGAAACAGCCGGTCGAGATCCGCAATGCTGATCGCCGTCCAGGTCGGCCGCCCGTGATTGCACTGGTCGGCCCGGTCGGTGACTTCCATTTCACGCAGCAATGCATTCATCTCCTGCAGGGTGAGTGCGCGGTTCGCGCGCACCGATGCATGGCAGGCCATGGTGGCGAGACATTCGTTGCAACGGTCCTCGACACGGTTGCTGGTACCGGCATCCTGCAGGTCCGCCAGTACGTCCCGCAACAATTCCTCGGCGTCGGTATTGTCCAGCAATGCCGGAAATTCGCGAATGACGACACTGGTCGGCCCGCTGCGGTCGACCTGCAGTCCGACACGCGCAAAAACGTCCGCGGCACCCGCAGCGAGTTCCGCCTCGCGTTCCGACACCGTGACCACGACCGGCACCAGCAGCGGCTGGCGCACGATGGCGCCGGATTCGAACGCGGCTTTCAGTTTCTCGTAAACGATGCGTTCGTGGGCCGCGTGCATGTCGACGACGATGAGTCCCTCGGCATTTTCCGCCAGGATATAAATTCCGCCGAGTTGCGCGATCGCGTAACCCAGCGGCGGCGCATTGCTCCTGTCGTGGCCGGCGACCGACGCGGCAAGCTGTGCGTATCCGCCCAGTGCATCGCGCACGGCCGCGGAGCCGTGGCTGCGGGCGCCTGTCAAAGGCATAGCCCATTGCTGCGTGCCGTTACCCGCACTCGCCGGGGCCGGGGCAAGCGATGCGTGACCACCCGGCCGCGTGTCCTTCAAGGCCATCTCCACCGATTGCGCCACGATCCCGTGCACGCGCCGCGCATCGCGAAAACGCACTTCGTGTTTCGCCGGGTGCGCATTGGCATCCACGGTCGCCGGATCGAGCGTGAGCTGCAACACGTACGCGGGAAAGCGCCCGTGGAAGAGTACGTCGCGGTAGGCGTGCTTCACGGCATGCGACAGGGTGCGATCCGAAATGCTGCGTCCGTTGACGAACCAGTACTGCTGGTCGGGCTGGCTGCGATTGTAGGTCGGCATGCCGAGCCAGCCCGAGAGCGCAATGCCCTCCGATTCGCGGTCGACGAATATCGCCTGCTGCGCAAACGGTTCACCGCAAAGCCGGCCGATGCGATCCAGTCGCTGCTCGTGGTCCAGCGCGGCCGGCAATCGCAGAACTTCGCGGCGGTTATGCGTCAGGCTGAAAGCGACGTCGGGCCGCGCGAGCGCGAGCCGCCGTACCCACTTGTCGATGTGATCGAATTCCGTGCGTTCGGCGCGGAGGAATTTGCGTCGCGCCGGGGTGTTGTAGAAGAGATCGTGGACCTCGACCGTGGTGCCGGGCGGATGGGCAACCGGCTCGGTATCCGAGATGCTGCCGTTGTCGACGGTGAGCTGCCAGGCCTCGCCGCCCTGCGAGGACTGCAATTTCAGCAGCGATACCGACGCGATGCTCGGCAGCGCCTCGCCGCGAAATCCGAGCGACGCGATGCACTCGAGGTCTTCGAGGCTCGCTATCTTGCTGGTGGCGTGACGCGAAACCGCAAGCGCCAGTTCCTCCCGCGGAATGCCGCCGCCGTCATCGCGCACGCGCACCAGTTTGGCACCGCCATCCAGTACGTCGATGGTGATTGCCGACGCGCCCGCATCGAGGCTGTTCTCCACCAGCTCCTTGACGACGGACGCCGGACGCTCGACGACTTCGCCGGCGGCAATCTGGTTAACGAGGTGACCGGGTAGCAGTCGAATGGGCATGGCGCGGATCCGCGGAGGCAATTGCCCATTCTTTCAAATGCAGTGGACGTTGGAAACCGGGGATTGGACCGGCGCCCGGTGGCCGGTCAGGTGCCGGCGTATACCGGGATTCTGAGCGTCTGTCCGACCCGCACCCTGTCGCTCGACAGTTTGTTTGCGGACTTGATCTCGGCCGCGCTGACGTTGTAACGCTCGGCAATCTCGGACAACGTGTCGCCGCGCGTGATGACGTGCTGTATCGGCACCGCCGGCTCGCTGCGGGCATTCAGCGCGAGCTGCGTGTCCTGCGGCGGATTGGCGTGGAAGTAACTGCGAATCCCGGAGAGGATGGCCGACGCCAGCCGGTCCTGGTGCGTACTGTTTTTCAGGTTTTTCTCTTCCGACGGATTCGAAATGAACCCGGTCTCGACCAGTATCGAGGGAATGTCCGGCGACTTCAGCACCAGGAGTCCCGCCTGTTGCACGGTACGCCGGTGCGTCGGACCGAGCCGCGCGAGCTGGTCGATGACTTCATCGCCGACGTCGAGGCTGGCACTCAGGGCCGCGTTCTGCGACAGGTCGAGCAACACCGACGCCAGCACCGCGTCCTTGTCGGCCAGCGACACGCCGCCGACCATGTCGGATGCGTTTTCGCGTTCCGCGAGCAGTTTGGCCGCTTCGTCGCTCGCGCCCTTGAGCGACAGCACGTAAACAGACGTACCCTTCGGCCGCCGGTCCCTGACGGCATCCGCGTGCACCGAGACGAACAGGTCGGCGCGGTTGCGGCGCGCAATCTCCATGCGCTCGCGATGATCGACGTAGTAATCGCCGTTTCGCACCAGCACGGCTTTCATGCCGGGTTCCGTATCGATACGCCGCGCGAGTTGTCGCGCCACGGACAGTGCGACATCCTTTTCCCGGGTGCGGCCTTGCCCGATGGCGCCCGGATCGTGTCCGCCATGCCCGGCGTCGACGGCGATGACCACGTCGCGACCGCGCACATTTTTTTCCGACGCGCGCTTGACCGTTTGCAATCCGCCCTGCGGTTGCAAGTCGATCACCAGCCGGTTGCCGTATTGCCCGTTCGGTGCGGCGGTAAAACTGCGCGAGCGCATTTCCGCGTTGAGGTCGAGCACGATGCGCAACTGGCCGTCGGCGCGCACGCCGCTGCGGATGTTGGCGATGGCGCCGGTGGCCTGCGGCAGGCGCGTGGCCGCGTCCGAGAGGCGGCTGTCTTTCAGGTCCAGCACGAGGCGATCGGGGCCGCGCAGGGTGAAGATGCTGTGCTCGACCGGACGGCTGAGATCGAACACCACGCGTGTGCGTCCGTCTTCCGACCAGATGCGTATGTCTTCGACCGTGGTCGCGGCCTGCGCGAGGCCGGACGAGAGCACCGCAATGATCATCACGAACGTAACGCGAAACGCTGTTCGCACGGCGGCGCAAACCGCGGTGCCATTCGAATTGCAATGGGTGGAGCGTAGCGTCATGCCGTGTCCGGACCAGGCTGTTGGTGTTATGTCGGCTGAGTATACGATTCTGGAAAAAAAAGCCAATATTCCAGTGAGAAATTATGGAGATAGATTCACTTTTTAAGAATCTTCAGAGACTGGCTTCGCCCGCCGTACGAGCTCGTTGCCGCGCTCCGAGTGGCCGGTCAGCGTGGCCTTACGGCCGGAGCCCGCGTACTCGAGCTGCACCCGCACATCGGCGTGCTCGAGCCGGGTCCCTGCCCGCTCCGGCCACTCGACCAGGATCATGCCGTCCGACCAGTCGCTCCAGCCCAGGTACTGCAACTCGTCCGGATCATTAATTCGATACAGGTCAATGTGATAGATGACCCTGCCGCGTACCTCGTAGGGCTCGACCAGGGTGTAGGTCGGGCTGGGGACCGGGCCCCGGTGCCCCAGTCGCTTGACCAGGGCGCGGGCAAAGGTCGACTTCCCCGCACCGAGTTCGCCCTGCAGCAACACGATCCAGCCGGCGGTGTCGGCGGGCAAGGCGTCGGCCAGGCCCGCCGCAAGACACCCGGTCGCCGCCTCGTCCTCGAGGACGAAGGGCGCCGTTACGGGTTTACGCAAGTCTGAAGCTCCGGCAGCAGGTCGGAGGCCAGCATGCCGCGCTGGCCCCGCGCCGCCGCCGCATCGCCGGCCATCGCGTGCTGCAGCACGCCGCATTTCGCGGCCGTTTCCACCGGGAGCTGCTGCGCGAGCAGTGCCGCGACGATCCCGGTGAGCACGTCGCCCATCCCGGCGGCGGCCATGCCGGGATTCCCGGCCGTGCACAGCCTGCAAGGCCCGGATCCGCTTGCGACCAGCGTGCCGGCTCCTTTGAGGACCGCGATGCCGCCGTAACGCTTCTGCAGCTCCCGCGCGGCTTTCGGCCGGTCCGCCTGCACTTCCGCGACCGTCGAGGACAGCAGCCGGGCGGCCTCGCCGGGGTGCGGCGTCAGGATCCAGTTTTCCTTGCGCAATTTCAGTCCGGCAAGCAGCGTGAGTGCATCGGCATCGACGACGCTGGGGAGCCCAGCGGCCAGTGCCGGTTCCAGCAGCGCGCGGCCCCAGTCGCCGGTGCCGAGTCCCGGCCCTATGCCGAGGGTATCGACCCGCCCGAGGATGGGCGCGAGGTCATCGGGTTTGTCGATGGCATGAAACATCAGCTCCGGGCAGCCGGCGGAAATCGGCGCGATGTTCGATGCATGCGTCGCGATCGTGACCCGCCCCGCACCACTGCGCAGGGCCGCCATGCCGGCGAGGCGTATCGCGCCTGGCATGCCGGGGTTGCCGCCGACGAGCAGCAGGTGGCCGAAATCGCCTTTGTGCGCATCGGCCGCCCGCGGCGGCAAGGCTTCGCGCAGCAACGAGGCTTCGATGCGGATGAGTTCCGTTGGCACATCGCGCCGGCATTCTTCGGGTATGCCGAGGCCGGCAAAGGCCAGTTCGCCGACGTACTGCCGGGCGGCACCGAGAAACAGGCCGGTTTTCAAACCGACGAAGGTGACGGTCAGTTCGGCGACAACGGCTTTGCCCATGACCGCGCCGCTGTCGCCGTGCAAGCCGCTCGGGATGTCCAACGCGACGACCGGCGCGGCGTGCGCGTTGATCGCGTCCACGATCTCGGCATGGCTGCCTGCGATGTTGCGTTCAAGGCCGCTGCCGAACATGGCATCGACGAGGAGGTCCGCATCGGCATCCAGCGCGCCCGACCACTCGCTGACCGAGCCGCCTTCGGCGGCGAGGTCGAGGCAGGCGGTGCGCGCATCGCCCTTGAGCGATTCCGGCGATTGCGCGGCGAGCACGGACACCTGGATGCCCTGCTGGCCCGCCAGCCGCGCGAGTACATACCCGTCGCCGCCGTTGTTGCCGGGCCCGCAGACGATCTGCCAGCGCTTTGCTTTCGGAAAGCGGCGGCGCGTTTCCTCGAGCGCCGCCTGTGCCGCGCGGGTCATCAGCGCATAGCCGCTGATACCGCCTTTATCGATCGCTGCCCGGTCGATACCGCGTACGCTTTCGACAGAATAGATTTCGACAGGTAAATTCACGCACGGCGCCTCGCAATCCGAGGCAACAATACTGACAGAAAAACGGTGCACAGGTTTGTCCGAGGGCAAGACGAGCGGCTACGAGGATCCCGCAGGACTGGCCGGACGTATCCGGGCCTGGGGCGCCGAACTGGGTTTCCAGTCGGTCGGTATCAGCGACATCGACCTGGCCTCGGCGGGTGAACGCCTGAAGTGCTGGCTCGAGCAGCGCTTCCACGGCGAGATGCGCTACATGGCAAAGCACGGTGAGCGCCGCAGCCGGCCGGAGTTGCTGGTGCCGGGGACACTCAGCGTCATCTGCGCGCGCATGGACTACCTGCCTGCCGAAACGCAGAGCCCGGAAACGCTGCTGGATCATCCGTCCAAGGCCTACGTCTCGCGCTATGCGCTCGGCCGCGACTACCACAAGGTATTGCGGCAACGGCTGCGTTCGCTCGCGCGGCGTATCGAAGGGGAGATCGGTGCGCACGGGCACCGGGTCTTCGTCGACAGCGCGCCCGTGCTCGAAAAACCGCTGGCCGAAAAAGCGGGCCTGGGCTGGATCGGCAAGCACACGAACCTGATCAGCCGCGAGGCGGGGTCGTGGTTTTTTCTCGGCGAGCTCTACACCGATCTCAAGCTGCCCGCGGATACCGCCGAAGTCTCGCATTGCGGCAGTTGCCGGGCCTGCATCGACGCCTGTCCCACGAACGCGATCGTCGCCCCTTACCAGCTCGACGCGCGGCGTTGCATCTCCTACCTGACGATCGAGCTCGAGGGACCCATTCCCGAGCCGCTGCGGCCACT
>JAKEGN010000391.1 GCA_022615525.1 Woeseiaceae bacterium | reverse complement strand
GCACCTTTTTTCTCCTCGTCGCGACGTTTCAGCACGGCACCTTTACTTTGCTCAGCTGCCGCAGGTTTCGAAATAGCTGCAGATCACCGGCCGGAAGGCATCCATGTCGACCAGGAAGGAGTCGTGGCCACGGATGCAGGCCAGCGGCACGAAGCGCACGTCAGGCGTCACCGCCGACAAGCCCTCCGCCAACTCCCGTTGCTGGTGCAAGGGAAAAAGGATGTCGGTTTCGACACCGATGACCAGCGCGCGCTTGAGCCGCAGCTTGCTGAAGCCGGTTTTCAGCGAGCCGCCATGTTCGGCGAGATCGAAGAGATCGGATGCCCGGGACAGGTACAGGTAACAGTTCGGATCGAACTGTCCACTGAAGCGGTTGGCGTGCATCTCGAGGTACGACTCGATCGAGAATTCACTGAAGAATGGATCGCCGCCGCGGCCTTCGCTGGTCACCCGTTCCCTGCCGAAGCGCTGTTCCCATTCCTTGGCGGAACGGTAAGTGATCATGCCCAGTTTCCGCGCGAGGCGCTGCCCCGTGAGCGGCGGGTCGGCCGGATCGTAATTGCCATCCATCCACTTGGGATCCCGGCGAATGATTTCCCGTTGCAGCGAACGCACCGCAATGGAGAATGGCAACGCGCGCGTCGCTGACGAGATCAGGATCGCGCCATCGCTGAAACCGGGGTGGCGAACGCAGAAACCGAGTGCACTCATGCCGCCCATCGAACAGCCGATGGTGGTGTGCAGTTTTTCGAGACCGAGGTGCCGGGCAACGACGTAGCCGCCTTCGGCCACGTCCTCGAGGCTCAACACCGGGAACTTCAGCCGGTAGCGCTGCCCGGTGAGCGGGTCCGTCGATGCCGGTCCGGTCGAGCCGAAGCAGCTCCCCAGGGAATTCACGCAAATGATGAAGTAATGATCCGTATCGAGCGGCAGCCCGGAACCTATCATTTCCTCCCACCAGCCGGCCGCCGGGTTCTCGGCGGAAGACGCGGCGTGGGCGGAAGGCGAGAGGCCGGTAAACACCAGGATGGCGTTGTCGCCTTTGCCGCGCAGGGTTCCCCAGGTTTCGTAGGCAACCGACGGCGACTCCAGCCACCCGCCCCGATGCATGGCAAAGCGGCCGTTTACCCTGGCGTATTGGGGTGTATCCGTCATGGTGGCATTTATATCAGCATCAGCCCGTCGGCCAAACCGGTCTCAGCGCCGGGTGTGTTTCATCAGGCGCGCCCGTTTGTGTTCCTGCCGCGGCGTCAGCTTGTTGCGTCGCCCCTTGTAGGGATTTTCGCCGGTCTTGAACACCAGCCGCACCGGCGTGCCTTTCAGGCGGAAGGCTTTGCGAAACCAGTTGATCAGGTAACGCCGGTAGGCATCCGGTACCCGTTCCGTCTGGTTGCCGTGTATGACGATGACCGGCGGATTGCGTCCACCCTGGTGCGCATAGCGCAGGCGTATGCGGCGACCGCGAACCAGCGGTGGCGTGTGAGCGATCACGGCGTTCTCGAGTTCGCGGGTCAGATCGCCGGTCGGGAGGTCGCGCGTTGCCGCACGGTAGGCGTTGTCGACTGCCGGCAGCAGGTCGCCGACGGCCGTGCCGTGCAATGCCGAGATCGTGATGCGCTTGGCAAACTCCAGAAACGGCAGGCGCCGGTCCAGCGCATCGCGTACCTCGCGCCGCTGCGCAACCGTCAGGCCGTCCCACTTGTTCACCACGACCACCAGAGCCTTGCCACGTTCCGCGACGAGTCCCATGAGGCTCACATCCTGTTCCGTGACGCCATCTCTTGCATCCAGCACGGCGATCACTACGCCGGCGCTTTCGATCGCCTGCAATGCTTTGATAATACTGAATTTTTCGACCGCTTCGTGCACCCTCGACTTGCGCCTGACGCCGGCCGTGTCGATCAATACGTAGGATTTTCCATCGCGTTCGAACGGCACCCTGATGCTGTCGCGCGTTGTGCCTGCCTCGTCGAATACCAGCAGCCGCTCCTCGCCGACAAGGCGATTGATAAGGGTCGACTTGCCGACGTTGGGTCGGCCGATCACCGCGATGTGCAACGCCTCCGGGTCTGTCGATACTTCATCGGACGCAACCGCAAAATCGACGTAAGGAGCCAGCACCTCGTCCATGAGCGCCGCAACGCGATCGCCGTGCGCAGCGGAAATCGCAACCGGGTCTCCGAGGCCGAGGCGATGAAACTCGGTCGCCGCGACGGCCGGATCCAGACCTTCCGATTTGTTGACTGCCAGCCATGACTTTTTGGCATGCTGCCGCACCAGTTCCGCAACGTGTTCGTCAGCCGCAGTGCGGCCTGCGCGACCGTCCACCAGCACGATGGCGGCGTCCGCCTCGGACAAGGCGCGCAGCGTTTGCTCGACCATCAGCTCGCTTATGCCGGTTTCGCCGCCCTCGACACCGCAGGTATCGACGACGATGTATGGCACGGGTCCGAGTCTGCCGAAACCGTACTGCCGGTCGCGGGTCAGTCCGGGCAGGTCGGCAACCAGCGCATCACGCGAGCGGGTCAGCCGGTTGAAAAGTGTGGATTTGCCGACGTTCGGCCGGCCGATCAATGCGATGACGGGGAGCATGGCGATGCACGCACGGGACGTGGCTTAAGTCTTTTCCGCCGCGACGTCCTGGCCGTTCCCGGGGCGCTTCGGCTGGGTCACGGCAAAGGCGGTCAGCGAACCGTCCTCTGACTGGACGATCAGCCGCGTACCCACCACGACCGGAGCACCGGAGAACAGGGTGCCTCCGGCGCGCAGGCGCGCCACCGTGGACCCGTCCTCGTTGTTGAAGAAATGCACATAGCCTTCGAAATCTCCGACAACCACGGTGTTGTTGAAAGCGACCGGCGCAGTGGGATTCCGCCGCAGCAGCGTATCCTGTCGCCACAAGTCGCTGCCGTTGCGTCGCAACGCGATCAATTCGCCATTGTCCGCAACGATGTAGACGTTGTTCCAGTCGGCAGCGATACCGACGTAGGACGAAATCTCGCGCGCCCACAATACTTGTCCCGACTCCGCCGCCAGCGACGCCACGCGCCCCTGGTATCCGGCCGCGTAAATGTCCTGCCCGACGTTCGCCATGTGGCCATCGACGTCGGCGAGGCGCTCGAGATCGGATCGCCCCGATGGCGGCGACATCATGGCTTCCCATTCCGTAACACCGTCCGCCAGCGAGACTGCCATCAAGCGCCCGTTGTCGAATCCGGCAATGACGGTATTGCCCACGATCAGTGGCGTCGCCGAACCACGTAGTGTCAGCGCGGGCGAGGACTGTTCGATCGACCAGCGAGCCGATCCGTCGAGCGCCGAGCGTGCGTGCAGGATACCGTTGATCGTGTAAATGATGACCACGTCGCCCCGGATTTGCGGCGAAGCGAGTGATTCGCCCACGACATTGGTACGCCAGGCTACGCTGCCGTCTTCGGCGCGCAGCGCGACGACGTCGCCGTTGGGGCCCGCGACCACCACCATGCCATTGCCGACGCCCGGGCCCGAGGACAGTTTGATCTCGAGTTCCTGTCTCCAGGCGAGCTTGCCCGTTTCCGGGTCGAAAGCGCTCACCTTGCCGTCGTAACTGGCGGCGTAAACGCGTTTGCCGTCGCCTGCCGGCATCAGGCTCATGCGCAACAGTTCCGACCCCTTGCCGACCTTGGCCGACCAGACTTTCCTGACGTCCAGCCTGCGTTCGAAGTCGACCAGTTCCTTGGGCGGCAATTCGTCGTCCTTGCCGCCGAAAACGCCGCAACCGCCGGCCACCAGGCACAGCAGCGCAAGCAGCAGCAGGCGCGTCATTCGATTCATTGCGGAGCCTCGTCCGGATCTTCGGCTGAATCTTCGGCTGAATCTTCGCTCGACTCCTCGCTCGAAACCTCGCTCGAAACCCCGGCAGGCGTGTCAGCAGCCTCTGCGGCCGGCGCCTGCAAGCTTTCGTCGACGGCAGCCACTTCGCCGGGTTCCGGCAGGTCGTTGATTTTCATCTGCACCAGCGTGCGGTCGACAGTGAGCCTGGTGGGGTCGTCGCTGATGGCAACCGCATAGGCCGCGGCCGCCTCGTCGAAACGACCGAGGGCGACGTAAGCGTCGCCGAGCACTTCATGGAAGCGCGCCGAGAACGCACTCTCGGGTTGGCCATCGAGCAACTCGAGGGCTTCGGCGGCCTTGTCCTGGTACAGAAGCACGCGGGCAAGCCGCAATCGCGCGACCGGCTTCAGTTGTTCATTGCCTCGAGCATCCAGCAGCGCGCGCAATGCCGTTGCCGCATCCTGGTCACGCCCCTTGTCCATATACAGCCGCGCCAGCGCAAGTCGGGCCTGCGCGGCATAGGGCGTCGAACCGTAGTTGTCGTTGAGGTTTGCGGCGGTCGATTCCGCAGGCTCGACGTCACCGCTCGCAACGTTGTCCAACAGGCTTTCGTAAAGCGCGGATGCTTCGAGTTCCGCAGTCCGCTTGGCAGACTGCCAGTAGTTCCAGCTCAGCAGCAGAGCGATGCCGAGTACGATGCCACCAACGACATAGCGGCCATTTTCCTGCCACCACGTGCGCATGATTTCCAGTTGTTCTTTTTCCGATAGGTCTTCCACGAAACTCGCCTTTGCTGATTACCCTGTGTTGCTGCCGGCCACGCTCCTGCATGGTCGGCAATGTTGTGCTGCTACCTGCCTGGCAGACGCTTTTGCAGTTCTGCCACGAGTGCGCCCGCCGGCACATCGAATTGTGCCTCGTCGCTGCGCAAGGACTTCACTGCAGCACGCCCCGTCCTGACTTCGTCCTCGCCAATGATGAGCGCATATCTCGCTCCGCTCCGGTCAGCACGCTTCAGCTGTGCGGCAAAGTTGCCGCCGCCGAGATTCAGTTCCGGCCGGATCGGCGGCGATGCGTCCCGCAAGGACTCGGCTAGGGCAAACGCCGCCGCCGTCGTGCCTGGGCCTGCCGCGACTACGTAAACGTCCGGCAGCCGTTTTTCGACCTTGCCGCCGCAGACCTCGTACAACGCAACCAGCCGTTCGACCCCCATCGCCCAGCCTATGGCCGGGGTGCTACGACCGCCCAGCTTCTCGACCAGGCCGTCATAGCGCCCGCCGGAACAGACCGCCCCCTGTGCCCCCAGCGCATCCGTCTGCCATTCGAAAACCGTGCGCGTGTAGTAATCGAGCCCGCGAACCAGCCTGGGACTGACCATGTAGGGGACACCGGCGGCGTCCAGGAATTCCCTGACCGCGGCGAAATGCTCCGCCGACTCCGCGTCCAGGAAATCGAGCATCACAGGTGCCGCCGCGATAATCCCCTGCAGATCCGGGTTCTTGCTGTCCAGGATGCGCAAAGGGTTCTGCCCAAGGCGGCGAATACTATCCTCATCCAGCCTGTTTTTCACGGCCGAAAAGTAGCTGACCAGCGCCTCGCGGTAACCTTGCCGCGACTCCGGCGTGCCCAGCGAGTTGATTTCAAGCGTCAGGCGGGACAGCCCCAGCCGCTTCCACAAGCGGGCGCACATAATGATGAGTTCGGCGTCGACATCCGGCCCCGCGTAGCCCATCGCTTCGACATCGAACTGGTGAAACTGGCGATAGCGGCCTTTCTGTGGCTTCTCGTGGCGGAACATGGGGCCCACGGTCCACAATTTCTGCCGTTGATTGTGCAGCAAGCCATTGCTGATGCCGGCGCGCACCATCCCGGCGGTGGCCTCCGGTCGCAGGGTCAGGCTGTCGCCATTGCGATCGACGAAGGTGTACATCTCCTTCTCGACGATATCCGTGACCTCGCCGATCGAGCGGCGGAACAACTCGGTCTGCTCGATGATCGGCAGGCGAATCTCACGATAGCCGTAGGATTCGATGACGTCGCGAACGATACCCTCGAGGTGAGCCCAGACCTCGCACTCGCCCGGCAATAGGTCATTCATCCCCCGCACGGGCTGGGATTTCATGACTCCTGCCCTCGCGCCGCGATTGCGGCGACGTGCGAACCTGCGAGTGGGAACTTCGGTCCGTTTGGCGTCATACGAGAATTCACGGAGCGACGATCGTCAATCGCGCGGTATTGCCACGCAGCTCGGATGCCGCGACCGGGTATGCCTGTCCGTTGACCAGCAGGCTGACGTTGTCATTGTTGCCCAGCAAGACCCGGAGCGGCGGAATTCCGGACACGGTGATGTTGCGTCCGTCGGTACCGAGCCCGAAATAAATCCGGCGTCCGTTGCCATCGGTCACCTCGGTCCAGCATTCGCCTCGGAAACTGAGCTGCAATTGCAGCTCGGCAACGCTTGTTGGCTCGCTTGCTGGCGCGCCCGCCGGATCGGCAGCCGCCGGTAACTCGTCGGCCGGGATGTCCTCCGGGGATGGCTCCGCCTCTGCTGTGCCGGCCCCCACGCCGGTACCGGCGGATGCCGGATCCGGCATCGAAACCGTTCCCGTCTCGTCCTCTGCCGGCGGCGCGGAGGGAATCGACATGGGCTCGGCCTGCAGCGGCTCCGCGGAGCCGGATATCGGCGAGTTCTGCTCTGGGACCGTCGGCCGATCCAGCCACCACCAGGTTCCGGTTGCCGCCGCGAGCAATACGAGAGCGCCCGCGATCCAGGGAGCGGAGAATAATTCTGTCGGCGGTCGCTCGCGCTTCGGTCCGACGACCGGCGGCGCCCCGACCGCCCGGTTCAGGCGGTAATAATCCGCCAGCACATCGTCCATGGGCACATTGACGAGTTCCGCATACTTGCGCAGATAGCCCTTGGCAAACACCGGGGCGCCGAGCACTTCGAAACGGTTGTCCTCGAGGGCCTGCACCTTCACCTCGTCGAGGTGCAGCTCCTTCGCAATATCCCGCATCGAAATATTGTTGGCGCGTCTTGCGTTCGCCAGGCGCTGCCCCGCACGCGGTTCCACGGCAGCCTGCTGGCGGGAATCATCAGCATTGTCGACCATGGCGGCCAGCAGCATTCCTAGAGATTGTCGCGCACGTAGTCGGCTTCGGCCGAATCGGGAAAGTCCCGGAGCAGCTGGCCGACGTACTGCATGCGCGCATCCGGATCGTTCATTTTTTCCTCGATCTGTACGCCGAGATAAAGGGCCGTGGCATTCGGCTTGTTTCTTGAAAGAAATCTCTGCAGATAAACGCGGGACGCGGAATATTCCTCGGTGCGGTACTTCAGCGCCGTCATCTGTATCAGCGCCTCACCGTGATCCGGGCGAAACTCCAGCGCCTGCTTGAAAAACGACTCCGCAGCCGGGAAATCGGGCTTCTGTACCATGCAGACGCCGGCATTGGTCAGCATGATCTCCGGGGAATTATTATCCGGCAGGTCGACGGCTACCTCGAATTGTTTGCGTGCCTCGTCGAAATCGCGCTGGCGGCAGAGAAACACGGCATAGGTGTTGCGAACCTCGAAATCCCGGGGCGCGTACCGCACGGCCAATTCATATTCTTCGACGGCACGCCGCGGGTTGTTCAGGG